>DATCXE010000135.1:0-4849 GCA_036565985.1 Bradyrhizobium sp. | reverse complement strand
TCGGCTACACCCGTTCGGGTGGGACGCGAGGCGCGATAGCGCAAGCCACAGCCTTCAGGGAATGTTGTCGCGCCTGTTATCACCGATGCCATACGGCTTGTTGAGGAAGTAGCTCCGGTTGCCCAGCGCGGCCTCGGCGTATTGATCGATGGCGACGATGATCGCCTGGACGTGCAGGTGGCACCACCCTTCCCGCGTCGCCCTGATCCGGACCTCCGCCAGGGCTTTTATCCATGGCGGGTTGTCCGCGTCGCGGTCGTACCATTTGAGCGGTGCTGGCATCGCTGGCCCCTGTTGATGAAGTCTTCGAGTTCCGCGCGCTTGCGCGAGAGCAGGAGCTGCGCCCTCGCGCTGTCGAGGCCGGCTTGACTTAGCTGGCGAGCAACCGCCTCCAGCTCCACGATCTGCCGGCGCAGCGCCCGGACCGGATCATCGGTCACGATGTTCAAGCGCTCCGTTCGAGCGCTTCCTGCTCGCAGCCCGGCAATCCATCTTCAGCGTTTCGTCGACATTGAGCAGCCGTTCTTCCCCGCCAAGCCGGTTGCGCTCGGCGATGAGGCCGAGCATCACCACCCGCATGGCCATCACATGCATCGCGTCCTCCGCGCAGTCCTCGCCGCGGTTGACCCGTTTACGAATGTTATCCTCCGCGCCCAGCATCTCTGTGCGCAAGATCCTGATTTTCCTGCGGATTTGATTCAACTTGTTGTCCATGGGCCACCTCGCTGCGGTTGAACCCCATAAGAACAAATAAAGAACAAATTTCAAGTTAAGACTGCGGCTGGATGCAAAGAATCTTTGGAGTTCCCCGATGCCCCGCCTGCCCGGCCAGCTCGATGCGCCGATGACACCCCGCCAGCTGGCGACGCTGCGCACGTTCAGCGCCGAGGCCTACCAGCCAAAACTGTTCGAGAGGAACCTGACGGCCAAGGAGGCCGAGCGCCGCATTGCGACGTTGAAGGCGGAGATCGAGTTGGCCAACTCGTTCTGAAGTGAATGCGGTTCGGATGAGCGAAGCAACATCCGCATGATCGTTGTTCTGATCCCGTATAATTACGGCGCAGATTATCAGGCTCGCATTATCAGACTCGCGTTCGCGCGATCCGTTGGCTCACGCAAACTACTTGCTGCACCGGCAGTGGCGCACCGCAGTGCGGCAAAAGAAATTCCGAAGTTTCCAATTCAGTAACCCGGCACCTATATGGTTCGCGACAGGCGGCAGGCTTGCATTTATCTGCGCGTCCGCCATCAGACATCTGATGTAGAACTTTAGCGGCAATTCTTCTTGCGATTGCAAACGCTACGCTGAATGTCCTTTGAGTTCGCGTGAAGTTGCCGACGCCAGGCAGCAAGCGAAGCCTGGGTAGCGCGAATGCCGGCCCGATGACTGGCTCCACGACATCCGCCACCTCAATCCTTGATCCAACTGATCGACGCAAGCACCTGCGGAATATGGAATTGTGCGCGCGCATGTCCTGGATGAGCGGAGCGATATCCGACCACGTAATTCACGCGTGACGAATGTCAGCGTTGCGCCGGAAGCGGCCATCGCCGCGAGGTCAGCCTTTGACCAGCAACCTCAATTCACCGCATGATGCCTGTGCCGACATAATCATGATAATGGGAGGAGCCATCCATGCCCAATTGCATCGTTGTCGTTCAGTTCGATTTGCCGAAGCGCTCCGAGGAGCAGGCGATCAAAGGCGGCACGTCGACTGCGCCGACCTATCGCGGCCTCGCCGGGAAGGGGCTGATCCGAAAGGACTATTTGAACGGTGAAAGCGGCACCGGCGGCGTCTATCTCTGGGACAGCCGCCAATCGGCGGAAGCCTGGTTTACCGAAGAGCGCGTGGCGCAACTGACGAAGCGTTTTGGCGTCCGGCCTCGCCTCACCTGGTACGACACCCACGTCACCGTCGACAATCTGAAGGGCGAGACCCGCGTCAACGGCAAGGCGATCGAGGCCGTTGCCTGAACAACCTATCGCGGCACAAGAGGTCTGCTCCGATGATGATTATCGACTCCCAGGTCCACGCCTACGAGGCGAACACGCCGAAGCGGCCATGGCACACCGTGCCGAACTGGCCGGCCCACGTCACCGGCGACGAGATGGTGGCGGCGATGGACAAGGTCGGCGTCGATGGCGCGATCTTCATCTCAGCCTATTCCCTCTACCGCTACGACGCCAGCTACGCCGTCGAAGTGCAGCGGGCCCATCCCGGCCGGCTCGCCATCGTCAAGCCGCTCGATCCTGATGATCCCAACGTGGCCGAAATCGTCGCCGAGTGGAAGAAGACGCCGGGCGCGGTTGGAATCCGCATCATGCTGCGGAAGGAGGAGAAGCGCGCGACCGACGATCCCGGCCTCGACCGGATTGCGCGCGCGGCCGTTCGCTACGACTTCCCGCTCAACATCCTGTGCTGGGACAATCTGGACGCGGGCATTGCGCTGATCGATCGCCACCCCGACACGCGTTTCATCGTCGACCATCTCGGCATCCTGCAGCCGCGCGTGCCGCCTGCGCCGCCCGAGCCCTGGACCAACCTCCCCAAAATTCTGGAACTGGCGAGGCGCCCGAACGCCGTGATCAAGATCAGCGGCGCCTGCACGCTTTCCCGAGAGCCGTATCCCTTCCCGGACATCTGGGAACCGCTCGGGCGCATCTTCGATGCCTGGGGTTTCGATCGCTGCCTGTGGGGCACGGATTGGACGCGCGCCTTCGCCGTCGTCAACTACGAACAGGCCGTGGACCCCTTCCTGAAGACCGACCGCCTGAGCGACAGCGAGCGGGCCATGCTGATGGGCGGCGCCTGCGCCAGGGCCTATGGCTGGTCACCGAAGAAGGACTAGCACGCACGGCCCGGAACAGCGCGCCAGCGGACGGCTACTCGCAGGAATCCCGCTCTTCGCCGATCGGCGCTTCCGGCGGAAATATGCTCTCATAGATGGCGCGAGCCTCTCGAATTAAACGGGCCCGCTCGAGTTCCGCCTTTGGAATAAATCGTATGACTTCACCCATTCCTGCACCCTATTGGAGGACGTATCGGTTATGCGATGTCGAACATCATTCCATGTCGAGCATCATCCAATTAGCAAGATTGGGACCATTGAGCCAATTTGCACCCCGCCCGCAGAAATGAAGGAATAAAATGCCTGTGACCGGGCTGTGAAAGGCCGCGGAACCAACATGACATTTCCCGTGAATCCACGGGCCTGACATTCGATGACGCGGATAGCGATATCCGGAAGTCGTCTCAGCCGTGATAGGCAAACAGCTCGATCGGATCGTTGAAGCCGCGCACCGGATATTCGCCGACACGTTCGAGATCGAAATCGCTTTCGACGAAGTCCGCGAACGCGCGGGACAGCAGCACGGTCTTGCCCAACTGCTTGGTGAAGGCTTCGAGACGCGAAGCCATGTTGACCGCCGGACCGATGACGGTGAAGTCGAGCCGGGCGCGCGACCCGATATTTCCGTACATGACGTCTCCGACATGGACGCCGATGCCGTAATTCAGCAGCTCGCGACCGGTTTCGCTGTTCTTCTCATTCAGGGCAATCACGGCCTGCCGGGCCTCCGCCACGGCATGCAGCAGATTTGCGCAGGCCTGCGGCTGGCTGAGCGGAAAAATGGCGAGCAGACCGTCGCCGATGAATTTCAATATTTCCCCGCCATGCCGTGCAATCGGCTCCGACATCGCGTCGAAATAGCCGTTCAATAGCTCGATGACGTCATCGCGCGGCCAGTTGTCGGAGATCCGGGTGAAATCGCGCAAATCGCAGATCATGATGGCGGCGCGAACCGTCGTGCCGCTCCCGCGCCTGGTGGCGCCGGCCAGAATGAGTTCGCTGGCGTGCGAGCCGACATAGGTTTCAAGCAGCGTTCGCGCCAGCCGGTTCTTCATGCGGATTTCGCTGACCAGCGCCAGAACCGGCAACAGTCTCGACAGGCCGGCGATATGCGTGTCCGCGAAACCTCCGGGCCGGTCGGTCGCAAAGGTCACGATATGCCGCTTGCCGAGCGTATGGTCCAGCGGCCATGCCACATAGTCGGTCAGGCCTTTCGCGCGCATCTCGTCGAAGACGGCGTGCTTGCGCCCCAGCGAAGGGTCTCGCTCGAGGTTCTCGCGCACCTCGGTGGCGCCATCGAGGATTTCGTTGGCGGGACTGCCGATGTATTCGGAACGCTCCCTGACATCGTAGTCGACTCTCGAGAGTTCGGCCTCGCGCATCCCGTCGGTCCAAATGATCCGGGCGCCGAGCCATTGCGGATGGTGGATCAGGATATGAAGCGACGCCCGCTTGACGGGAATGCCCGCGCGCTGGAGCCGAATGCACAGTTCGGCGAAAATATTGTCGATGAAGCGCTCGTCGCGCGTTTCGTTCGTCAGCCAGTGCAAGACATCGCTGTCAGGATGCGCGGCAACGGGATCGATCTTTGATGGCGCGTCCATATCTTGCTCCTGGGCAGTGACCTCGGTCGACGGTACGGGATATGTCGTGTCGCCGCATGGCGGCGTCAACGGTGTCCCCGGCAGTCAATGCCGGCGCTCGCGGCGGGTCGCGGTTCCTGTCCGTAGCTGGAAGCATGTCCCGAAGCGACGATGTCGGATATGATCGCTGCCGGATCGGCGCACCCGGTCCTCACAAAAACGGTCATGGGAGAAACGTCATGCCTAGGTGGAAGATACTGGCGGCAACGACGGCATTGGCTGCGATGGTGGTCGCCACGACAGCGTCGCTACCGGCCTATGCACGCGAACTCCAGCCACTCACCACGGCATCCCCCGAACAGGTGGGGATGTCGCTCGAGCGCCTGGGGCGGATCAGCTCGGTGCTGAAGAAGGAG
>DATCXE010000126.1:0-5287 GCA_036565985.1 Bradyrhizobium sp. | reverse complement strand
CGCTCACAGATCGCGACGATTTCGCGAAGCGTGCCGTATTCGAGGCCGAGCACGTGGTCGAGGAAGATCTTGCGGTCGAAATCGGCTTCGGAAAATCCATAGGTGCGCGGATCGAGTTCTTCGCGGTCGCGCGGCGCCTCGATCCCGAGCGGGTCGAGCTTGGCGTAGAAATGACCGCGGATGCGGTAGGCGCGGATCAGCATCAGGGCGCGGACCGAATCCCGCGTCGCCTGGTTGACGTCTGCGGCGGATATCTCCGCGCCCTTGGCCTGCGCCTTGGCGGCGATCTTGCTGCCGACGGCCTTTTCGACCTGCGCCCAGTTGCCGTCCAGCGCCGAGGTCAGTTCGTCGCGCGGCGTGAGCGGCCAGTTGTCGCGGCCCCAGGAGGCGCCCTCGGCATTTTTCTGGACGTCGGCGGGGGCGTCTTTCAGGCTCTTGAAGAACTCCTGCCAGTCGGTGTCGACCGACGCCGGATCCTGCTCATAGCGGGCATAGAGGTCGTCGATGTAGGTGGCGTTGGTGCCCTGCAAAAAAGAGGAAAGGGCAAATGCTGCGTTCGCGTCCTGGCGAGACATGATGGCGTCCTGGTGATTTTCGGTTTGCGCGTAGTAGACGGCGCATCGCCAATCCGGAAACCGGATCAGCGGGATAAAGTACCCTTTACCCTATTTGGTGCGAAACTTCGCCCCGAAAAGAACCAAGAGCTGAATTAAGATTTCAACTTTTCGGCAAGCGTGTGTCCGAGCCGCGCCGGCGACGGAGACACGGTGATTCCGGCCGATTCCATCGCTGAAGTCTTGGAGCCGGCATCGCCCTTGCCGCCGGAGATGATCGCACCGGCATGGCCCATGCGGCGGCCGGGAGGTGCGGTAACGCCGGCGATGAAGCCGACCATCGGCTTCTTGCGGCCGCGCCTGGCCTCGTCCTTGATGAACTGGGCGGCGTCTTCCTCGGCCGAGCCGCCGATCTCGCCGATCATGATGATCGAAGCGGTCTTGGGATCGGCCAGGAACATTTCCAGCACGTCGATGAATTCGGTGCCCTTGACCGGGTCGCCGCCGATGCCGACAGCGGTGGTCTGGCCGAGGCCTTCCTGGGTGGTCTGGAACACCGCCTCATAGGTCAGCGTGCCCGACCGGGAAACGATGCCGACATTGCCTGGCTTGAAGATGTTGGCCGGCATGATGCCGATCTTGCACTCGCCCGCGGTCATCACGCCCGGGCAGTTCGGCCCGATCAGGCGCGATTTCGACCCCGACAGCGAGCGCTTCACCCTGACCATGTCGAGCACCGGAATGCCCTCGGTGATGCAGACGATCAGCGGGATTTCCGCATCGATCGCCTCGCAGATCGCATCCGCGGCGCCCGGCGGGGGCACATAGATCACCGAAGCATCGGCCCCGGTCTTCTCGCGCGCTTCGCGAACGGTGTCGAACACAGGCAGGTTGAGATGCGTCGATCCGCCCTTACCCGGCGAAGTGCCGCCGACCATCCTGGTGCCATACGCGATCGCGGCTTCCGAATGGAACGTGCCGTTCTTGCCGGTGAAACCCTGGCAGATGACTTTGGTATTCTTGTCGATCAGAACGGACATGGTTGATGACGCTTTCGTGGATGATCGGGAAGGTAGGATGCTTAGTTCACCCGCCGGTACGTGCCGGTGAGCACGTCGGCCCACCCTTCGGCATCGGGTGAGAACTGGATTTTCATGGTGTAATTGTCGTTGTCGACGATTTCGTAGACGTGGCGCGCGTTGCCGCGCAGCGAGCCGCGCACCAGGGTCAGCTTGTTGCCGACCCACGCGCCGGAGGCCGGCGCCGGCGAGTAATAGCCGAGCGAATCGTGCCAGAACAATTTGTAGGTCCGGTCCTCGCGATCGTAGGTGAACACGCCGTGGGTGGCGAAGGTCTCCTTGCCGTCGCGCATCTGGCGGGTGTCCTGGATCAGGTAGAAGCCGTTGAGGTCGATACGCGCGACCACGTGCGAGGTCGCAGGCCCGCCGGCGTTCCAGCGCGACGGATAGACCATTTCCTCGCCCGCCCACTCGCCCGCAAAGACCGCGAGCCGGCGGTGTTCTTCCAGCGCTGTCGGTGCGGAGAGGTGGTCGGGCATCGCTAGCCTCCCTTGACGGCTTTCACGATTTTCTGTGCGGCATCGTCGAGATTGTCGGCCGGCACGACGTTGAGGCCGGATTCGCGGATGATCTTCTTGCCGGCGTCGACATTGGTGCCTTCGAGCCGCACCACCAACGGCACCTTCAGGCCGACTTCCTTGACGGCGGCGACTACGCCTTCGGCGATGATATCGCACTTCATGATGCCGCCGAAGATGTTGACGAGGATGCCCTTCACGTTGGGATCGGCCGTGATGATCTTGAAGGCTGCCGCGACCTTCTCCTTGCTGGCGCCGCCGCCGACGTCGAGGAAGTTGGCGGGCTCCATGCCGTAGAGCTTGATGATGTCCATCGTCGCCATGGCAAGGCCGGCGCCGTTGACCATGCAGCCGATGGTGCCGTCGAGCGTGACGTAATTGAGATCGTATTTCGACGCCTCGATTTCCTTGGCGTCCTCTTCGGTCTCGTCGCGCAGCGCCGCGACTTCGGGATGGCGATACATGGCGTTGTCGTCGAACGACACCTTGGCGTCGAGCACGCGCAACTGGCCCTGTTTGGTGACGACGAGCGGATTGATCTCGAGCATCGCCAAGTCCTTGGCGACGAAGGCGTTATAGAGCTGCGTCGCCAGTTTCTCGGCCTGCTTGGCAAGATCGCCGTTCAGATTGAGCGCCTTGGCCACCGTGCGGCCGTGATGGCCCATGATGCCGGTCGCCGGATCGACCGAGAAGGTCACGATCTTTTCAGGCGTCTTGTGCGCGACTTCCTCGATGTTGACGCCGCCCTCGGTCGAGACCACGAACGACACCTTGCTGGTTTCGCGATCGACCAGGATCGAGAGATAGAACTCCTTGTCGATGTCGGAACCTTCCTCGATGTAGAGGCGGTTGACCTGCTTGCCGTGCGCGCCGGTCTGGATCGTGACCAGCGTCGCGCCGAGCATCTGCTTGGCGAATTCGTTGACTTCGGCCACCGACTTGGCGATGCGGACGCCGCCCTTGTCGCCGGCGGAAGCTTCCTTGAACTTGCCCTTGCCGCGGCCGCCGGCATGGATCTGGCTCTTCACCACCCAGATCGGGCCGGGAAGCTGTTTGGCGGCAGCGTCCGAATCCGAGGCCTTCAGTACGGCCGTGCCGCGCGAAATCGGCACGCCGAATTCATGCAGCAGAGCCTTGGCCTGGTATTCATGGATATTCATCTGGACGCTCCCCAAAACCCAATGCGGCGAGTTCTACAGTTCACCGTCATTGGTAGTTGGCATACCATATACCAATCGAACTGCAACCCCGAAGAGGGCTCCCGATCCAGAACGGACCGAAAGCCCAACGAAATCAACGTCCGAGCAGGTCGGGCGCGATCTTCTTGCAGGCATCGACGAGGCCCTGAACGGCGCCAACCGACTTGTCGAATGCTTCGCGATCCTTGCCGGCCAGCTCGATCTCGACGATACGCTCGACGCCCTTCGAGCCGATGACAACGGGCACGCCGACATACATGTCCTTCACGCCGTATTCGCCGTTGAGATATGCGGCGCAGGGCAGCACGCGCTTCTTGTCCTTGAGGTAGCTTTCCGCCATCGCGATCGCGGACGCCGCCGGCGCGTAGAAGGCAGAACCGGTCTTCAGCAGGTTGACGATCTCGGCGCCGCCGTTGCGGGTACGGTCGACGATCTCGTCGATGCGCGCCTGCGAGGTCCAGCCCATCTTGACCAGGTCCGGCAGCGGAATGCCGGCAACGGTGGAGTAGCGCGTCAGTGGAACCATGGTGTCGCCGTGGCCGCCGAGCACGAAGGCGGTGACGTCTTCGACCGAGACGTTGAATTCGTCGGCGAGGAAATAGCGGAAGCGCGAGGAATCCAGCACGCCGGCCATGCCGACCACCTTCTTGTGCGGCATGCCGGAAGCCTTCTGCAGCGCCCAGACCATCGCGTCGAGCGGGTTGGTGATGCAGATGACGAACGCGTCGGGGGCATATTTCTTGATGCCGGCGCCGACCTGTTCCATGACCTTGAGATTGATGCTCAGGAGATCGTCGCGGCTCATGCCGGGCTTGCGCGGCACGCCGGCGGTAACGATGCAGACCTTGGCGCCATCGAGCGCCTCATAAGAATTGGCGCCGGTCATATGGGCGTCGAAACCGTCGACCGGCGAAGACTGGGCGATGTCGAGCGCCTTGCCCTGCGGCACGCCCTCGGCGATATCGAACATCACGACGTCGCCGAGCTCCTTCAGGCCAATGAGATGAGCCAGCGTTCCGCCGATCTGACCGGAGCCAATCAAAGCAATCTTGTCGCGCGCCATGGGAAATTTGTCCTTCTGAGACGAAGAGGAGGGTGAATAGACAGCTGGATGGCTGGTTATCCCTTTCGATTGACCGGTTCAAGACGGAGCGCGCCCGATTCTCGGCCCTGCCTCGAATTCGGTCAGCGCCCTCGTCATTCCGGGGCATCGCGCAGCGATGAACCCGGAATCTCGAGATTCCGGGTTCGATGCTGCGCATCGCCCCGGAATGACCGCGAAAGTCCTAAGTCTCCACCAGCCCCGTGGTCGAGCCGCTCGCCGCGGAATCCTTCCGCCCGTGCGGCAGCCCCAGGTAGGACTCCGAGCTCATTTCGATCAGCCGTGACGAGGTCCGCTTGAACTCGTTGGCCTCGACGCCGTCGGTCGCCAGATACAGCGACAGCGGATCGGCCTCGGCCGAGGCCATCAGCTTCACGGCATTGTCATAGAGCGTGTCGATCAGCGAGATGAAACGCTTGGCAGCATTGCGCTCGGGATAATCCATGACCGGAATGCGGTCGATCAGGATCGTGTGATAGTCGTGCGCGAGCCTCAGATAGTCCGAGGCCGCCAAGGGTTTTTCGCAGATATCGGCAAAACCAAATCGAGCGACGCCGTGCGACGAGCAGGGCACGTGCAGGATGCGTCCCTTGATCGCAATATCGCGCGACTTGCAGGGCGCATTGCCGGTCATCCTGGCCCAGGCCTTGTTGAGCGCGGCCGCGGCCTCCTCGTCCGCCGGCACCAGCCACATGTTCTCGCCGGTGAGTTTTTCGAGCCGGAAATCGGTCCGTGCATCAAGTCGAAGCACATTCATGTGCTCCTCGATCTGTGCGATGAACGGGAGGAACAGCGCACGGTTGAGCCCGCCTTTGTAGAGGTTTTCGGGCGCGAC
>DATCXE010000122.1:0-4774 GCA_036565985.1 Bradyrhizobium sp. | reverse complement strand
GATGCGAAGGACGACCAGCAGGATCGGCGCCCAGACTCCAATTTGATCGAACGTCGGCAGCAAGCCCATGAGGCAGGTCGACACGCCCATGACGATGAGCGTCGCGGCAAGCACCGGCTTTCGTCCGATCCTGTCACCGTAATGACTAAAGATGATTCCGCCGATCGGCCTGGCCAGAAAGCCGACCGCATAGGTTGCGAATGCGGCGAGGGTACCGGCGACGGGCGAGAATGTGGGGAAGAAGAGCGGTGCAAATACAAGCGCGGCGGTGACGCCGTACAGACTGAAGTCGTACCATTCCAGCGCGGATCCGATCAGGGCCGCGACGATTTTGCGTGTAATCGATGTGGATTGGACAGCGTGCCTCCGGAACCCGTTTGCTGGCATGGTTGCGTTCTGATCCATTTTCCATCTCGGTGCAGCGAAGCGTCAGTCGGCGCCATGGCCTGCCCGCTCCCGCGGAGCAGGCTTCTCCACCGATTGACCGGTGAGTCTCGTCTATGAGCTGGAGACCGCATCGATCGGCGTGAAAACGCCACGCGATGGCGTCGGCTAGAGGGAGCGGAGGCAATCTGAAAACTTCCGGACCTGCCGAGAACCATGATTCTGACGCTGCTTCGCCGGCGGCAGCCCGGAACGAGAAGCCGCGCGCACCTCCGCGGGAGCCAGGCCGAATTCGCGCCTGAAGGCTCTGCTGAAGCCGGACGCATCGGGGAAGCACAGACCTGCGGCAACCTCGGCGATCGGCAGGGTATTTGCGACGTCGCATAGCATGGAGAAGCTTTCGGAAAGACGGCGGCGTTGGATATATCTGGCAACCCCGCCTTCGCCCTCAAGGACACGGTAGAGCTGAGAACGCGACATGGCCGTTTCACGGCAGAGCTTGTCCGGGCCCAGCGAAGGCGAGCGCAGGCTCCTGGTAACGACTTGCCGTACCTTCTCCAACGCCGCGAGTTCGATCTGCGGCAAGGCGCATGCAGTTCGATCCGCAGAGGGGGCGACGCAGGCTGCCACCATCGCACGAACTGCATTCGGAAGCCGGGTCGCCTCTTCGAGCGTCAGGTTGGGCAGACTTCGCTCCAGCAGAAGCATATAGTCGGCGAGCAGTCGGCCGGATCCCGTATCCAGCATCGACCCCACAGCGGTGTCCAGCGAGCCGCCGATCTCGGAAAAAGAATCCCGGGGAAGGTATAACTGCAGGCGGTCCGATGCGACGCGGCGACTGTCTGAAGCCTGTCCGAGCGACCAGACAAAGGGCACACCGGCTTTCGCATTCAGTTGCTGATTATGTGTGGAAACCGCCGTAGAGCCCCGCTGACAATATGAAATCACCCAATGATCCACGGGACTGCGACGCAAATTCGTCGATGTCCGCACTGTGCGCGTGGCGGGAGCGGAAACCCGGGTAAAGCTGAGATCGGCAAAATCCCAGATCGAATATTCGGCGGTAAAACCCGGCTTGTCGGTGCCCTCAGCATGCACGTCGAACACGGGTTGAAACCACTCGGCCCAGGCATCTTTTTGGTCTCGGGCGCAAAACTCTTGCGTCGAAAACCTGTAAGGATCCATAGCCCAGTACCACAATTGCACGTTCTGCTGTGCGTTGAACCGGCGACCGCTATCTCAGATGAAAAGCGTATAGCCCGGGAACCGCTTTGACAAGGACGCCCGGGATGGATCGCCGGCCGCGCCGAATTGCCGACGGATTTTCTGGCGAAGCATTTTGCGAAGACGAAGAAGCGGGGGCGTGAATCGGCGAGGCGACCGTTTCACCCTCCAGGGGAGGGTGAAGCGTCGCGCTATCGCAACGTTGCCGGCTTCGGGCTAGGGTGTCCTCAACAACGAAAACAAGATCACCGGGGAGGCGCTACCAATGAACCGCCGTGAACTTCTCAAGACCGCCGCGGCGCTGCCGCTGGTACCAACCGCGCTTTCCGGCGTTGCCTTCGCGCAAGGCCCATTCCCCTCGCGCAACGTCACCATGATCGTGCCGTTTCCGCCCGGCGGCCAGGCCGATCTGGCGGCGCGGCCGGTGGCGCTGGCGCTGGAGCGGATTCTCGGCAAGCCCGTGATCGTCGACAACCGCGCCGGTGGCGGCGGGGGATCGGTCGGCAATGCGGCTGCGGCGCGCGCCGAGCCCGACGGACACACGCTGCTGATGACGCTGTCCTCGCTGGCGGTGCTGCCGGAAGCCGATCGCCTGTTCGACCGGCCGGTGGCGTACGAGGTCTCGCAGTTCGCGCCGATCGCGCGCGTGCTCGCCGATCCCACGCTGCTCGCCGTGCCAGCATCGGCGCCGTGGAAGACGCTGCAGGATTTCGTCGACGACGCCAGGAAGCGTCCCGGAGAGATTCCCTACGGCTCGTCGGGTCCGTACGGCACGCTGCATGTGGCGATGGAGATGTTTGCGGCAAGCGCCGGCATCAAGCTGCTGCACGTGCCGTTCCGCGGCGCGGGTCCGGCGCTGGCCGCGCTGCTTGGCGGCACCGTGCAGGCGGTCGCTTCCGCGCCGGGCACGCTGAAGCAGCAGGTCGATGACGGCAAGATGCGCGTGCTGGCGAACTGGGGCGCCGAGCGCGTCGCGAGTTTTCCTGATCTGCCGACCTTCCGCGAACTCGGTTACAAGGATGTCGAGTTCTACATCTGGGCCGGGCTGTTCGCGCAGAGCGCACTGCCGCAACCGATCATGAAGCAATTGCGCGAAGCGATGGCGCAAGCGGTGAAGGCGCCCGAAGTAATCAAGACGTTCGAAACCGCGGGCAGCCCGGTCGCCTATCTCGATGCACCCGAGTTTTCAAAATTCGTCGCGGAAGACAGCGCGCGCCTGGTCGCGGCAGTGAAGAAGATCGGCAAGGTCGAGTAGCGGAACCCGCTTCACATTTTTTTGTCTGAGCCAACGTCGCGTGGCCGCATTGCCCTGTCAGGCTCTGCGTCATCGCGCGCGGAACTTCGCGTTATCTTGAAATCGAACGAAAGGACCCCGGACATGCCAACGCAGCGAATTGTCCTGAGTCTCGCCATCGCGATCGGCGGCGCCGCTGGGGCCATCGTTCCCGCGTCATCGCAGGAATATCGCGGCACCTGGGAACAGCAGATGGCCTGCACGCCCGATGTATGGCGATTGTGCAGCGATATGGTTCCGGATGTCGGTCGCATCGTTGCGTGCTTGCGGCAGAACACGCCGCAGCTCTCCAGCAATTGCCGTGCGGTATTCGATACGAGCGCCGAACAGCAGCAGGCCAATCGCGCGCCAACGCAGCGTGGTCGGCAACAGGCTGCGCCACGTTCGCGCGCGCCGCAGCCAATGCAGCCGCAGGGGGTGCCGCCTCCGCCCAGACCTTACTACGAGGACGAAGAATAGGCCGGCGTTGCCTGCGCGGGCCTGTGCTCGCAGACGTCGACCCATTCGGCGGCGGTCAGTTCGGCCATTCGGTCGGGCGTGATCTTGACCGCGCTGTGGGTCGAGCCCGCGGCGGGCACCACGATGTCGAATGCCTTCAGCGACACGTCGCAATAGACCGGCAGCGGCGTCTTCAGTCCGAACGGGCAGACGCCGCCGACTTCATGCCCGGTGATGTCGGCGACTTCGTCGAGCCCGAGCATCTTCGGCTTCACGCCGAACAACGCCTTGACCTTCTTGTTGTCCATCCGCGACGTGCCGGCCGCGACGATCAGCACCACGCGGTCGCCGACGCGCAACGACAGCGTCTTGGCGATCCGCGCCGGCTCGACGCCGTAGGCTTCGGCGGCCAGCGTAACGGTGGCGGAGCTCATGTGGGATTCGATCACGGCGATATCGGGCGCCTTCTCGGCGAAGAAGGCGCGAACGGAAGCAAGACTCATTTCAGGACCTTATGCCAGACACCAGGGCGGGAAGCTCGGCGAGGCCGTGGATGCGATGGTCGGGCGCGACGCCGAGCTCGTCCATCTGGGTGCGCAGGATCTTGAACATTGTCAATGGCGGCAACGTCTCGCTTTCGATGCAGGCCAGCGCCATCGCCTCCGGGCTGACCCGCTCGATCCATGCGACGTTAAGCCCGAACGCCTTGGCGCCGCAGGCATCCCATGGGTTGGAGGAGATGAAAAGCACTTCCGCCGGCGGCACGTGCAGCGCCTCCTCGATCAGCGCATAGGCCTCGGGGCTGGGCTTGAAAATCTTCTTGGCATCGACGCTGATGGTCGCATCGAGCAGGCCGTCGAGCCCGCTGTTGCGCACCAGTGCGGTGAGCATCTCAGGGCTGCCGTTCGAGAGAATCGCGAGCTTGCGGTCCTTCATCGCCGAGAGAGCGGCGAGCGCATCCGGATAGAGATCGAGATGCAGATATTTGTCGATGATACGCGCGAAGGTATCCTCGTCATACTCCAGCCCGAGGCTGCGCAGCGTATAGGCCAGCGAGTCGCGCGTGACTGCAGAGAAATCTTGGTAGCGCCGCATCAGCGACCGCAGCCAGGAATATTCGAGCTGCTTGATGCGCCAGACCTGGGTGATGATTTCGCCATAGCCGGGAAACTCATCCTCGGTGACGTCAGCCACCGACTGGACATCGTACAGCGTGCCGTAGGCGTCGAAGACGATTGCTTTGATGGTCACGGTAATCTCTCTCTTCCGCCGATGGTCGCATACAGGAAGTCTTTGGTGGCGTCGATCGATCGGTCTCGGGCGGCCTGGTTGTATTCGAGGTGATGGCCGAGGTACTTCACAGGCGTCGCAAGGCCAGGCACATCGAAGCCATGATAAGCGCCGGGATAGACGACGATCTCGATCGGAACGCCA
>DATCXE010000090.1:0-3861 GCA_036565985.1 Bradyrhizobium sp. | reverse complement strand
CCGCTCGGCGCCGACACCGACCGCGCCACGCCACAGGAGCCCCTGCGCCGGGGCGGCGATGATGCCCGCAACGGGTACGCCATGCGTCACGATGCCGACATTGACGGTGAATTCGTCGCGGCCGGCGAGGAACTCTTTGGTGCCGTCAAGCGGATCGACGATGATCACGCTGGGGCCGGCGAGCTTCGGCGCCCGCTCCACGCTTTCCTCCGAGATCACCGGTACGCCGGGCAGCAGCCGGGCGAGGCCCTCCAGGATCGCGGCCTCCGACAATTCGTCCGCGGCGGTGACCGGCGACAGGTCGTCCTTGGTCCGCCGTTCCACCTGCGAGAAATGCGTGGCAAGCGTCGCGGCCGAAGCGCGCGCGACCACGGCGGTGAGCGCTTCCATCAGCCGGCCGGCCTCCGCGGCAGTGAGTTCCCGTCCGCCGGACAGGGCATTCGCATGGGTCACGATGGAGTCCTTGGCGCTGTCAATGATTGCAGTGTATGGCCGTAATGCCAGTGTGAATGGCGATTCGCCGAATTCGTGGCATAGCCTGCACGTAGAGCGGAGACCAGCCCATGTCCGGATCTTCCATCGAAGCGCTCGATCTCGCCGCCCTGCTGTGCTCGCGGGTCTGCCACGATCTGATCAGCCCGGTGGGCGCGATCGTCAACGGTCTTGAGGTGCTGGCGGAGGAGAAGGACGAGGAAACCAAGCAGTTCGCGCTCGACCTCATTCACAAAAGCGCCGGCACCGCTTCTGCCAAATTGCAGTTCTGCCGCATTGCCTTTGGCGCCGCCGGTTCTGCCGGCGCCCAGATCGACCTCGGCGATGCCGAGAAGGTTGCGCGCGGCTTCCTGGAGGACGACAAAACCAAGCTCGCCTGGAACCTGCCCCGCGTGCTTTTGGCGAAGAACCGGGTCAAGCTGCTGCTCAACCTGTTGCTGATCGCCGGCCAGGCGATCCCGCGCGGCGGCAATCTGACCGTCGATCCGGTCGGCTCGGGTGACACCATGGGCTTCCGTGTCAGCGCCGCCGGGCCCAATGCGAAGGTCCTGCCCGCCGTGCCGCCCTTGCTTGCCAATGATACCGGCGGCGAGCCGGTCGACGCTCACCGTATCCAACCGTTCTATGCCGGGCTTTTGGCCAAGGCCTGCGGCCTGCAAGCCGCGATCGCCATGGAGGGTGAGCACGTGGTGGTGAGCGCCCAATAGCATAGCGCTGGCGGTTTTCCCGGTTAACGAGCGGTTAAGGCCGCGCGAAACCGGGCGCATTCTGCAACCAAAATTAAACCCTTCATCGACACACTGGCCCGGCTCCTGACCGAGAGCGGCGGACGGGCCGGCGGCGGTCGATGAAAGCGTGTTGCATGGACGACCTGCTGCGGGAATTCGTGACCGAGACCAACGAAAGTCTCGATGTCGTTGACATCGAACTCGTGCGTTTCGAGCAGGATCCCAACAACGCCAAGATTCTCGCTAACATTTTCCGGCTGGTTCACACCATCAAGGGGACTTGCGGCTTTCTCGCGCTGCCGCGGCTGGAAGCGCTCGCGCATGCCGCCGAAGCGCTGATGGGAAAATTTCGCGATGGCGCGCCGGCTACCAGCGAGGCGGTCACCCTCATTCTCGCGACCATTGATCGCATCAAGGAAATCCTGCAATCGCTCGAAGACGATCAGCGCGAGCCGGACGGCTCCGATGATGACCTGATCGCTGAGCTTGACAGCATGTCGCAGCGGATTGCGCCGCGGCCAGCCGAGCCGACGCAGGTGGTCGGCACGCTGACGACGCAGGTGCTGGAACGGCCGCTGCGGCCGGGCGAGGATTCGCTCGACGATCTCGAACGCGCCTTCCGTGAGACAGCGGTGGAGCCGATACCCGCGAAGCCGCAAAAGGCTGACAAGCCTTCGGCCTCCGACGGCGCGTCCATCGATGATGACAACGGCAAGTCCGGCACCCAGTCGATCCGCGTCACTGTCGAGACCCTCGAACAGCTTATGACGATGGTGTCGGAGCTGGTGCTCACGCGCAATCAGCTCCTCGAAATCGTGCGCCGGCACGAGGAATCCGAATTCAAGGCGCCGCTGCAACGCCTCTCCAACGTCACCGCCGAGCTGCAAGAGGGGGTGATGAAGACCCGCATGCAGCCGATCGGCAATGCCTGGCAGAAGCTGCCGCGCATCGTGCGCGACCTCTGCGGCGAGCTGGACAAGCAGATCGACCTCGAAATGCAGGGCGCTGAGACGGAGCTCGATCGCCAGGTGCTCGACCTGATCAAGGATCCGCTCACCCATATGGTGCGCAATTCCGCCGATCACGGCCTGGAGCACCCGCACGAGCGTCGCATCGCCGGCAAGCCCGAACGCGGGTGCATCCGCCTGTCGGCCTATCACGAAGGCGGCTTCATCGTCATTCAGGTGGCCGACGACGGGCGCGGCCTCGACACCGAGCGCATTAAGGCCAAGGCGATCGCGCAAGGTCTCGCCACCGAAACCGACATCGAGAAGCTGTCGGATGCGCAGATCCACAAGTTCATCTTCGTGCCGGGTTTCTCCACGGCGGCGCAGGTCACCAGCGTATCCGGCCGCGGCGTCGGCATGGACGTCGTGCGCAATAATATCGATCTGATCGGTGGCACCATCGACGTGAAGTCGGTGTCCGGCGTTGGCCTGAGCTTTACCATCAAGATTCCGCTGACGCTGGCGATCATCGCCGCACTGATCGTGCAAGCTGGCGGAGAGCACTTTGCTATTCCGCAGTTGGCGGTGGTGGAATTGGTGCGCGCGCGCGCCGGCAGCGACCATCGCATCGAGCGCATCCGCGACACTGCCGTGCTGCGCCTGCGCGACAAGCTGTTGCCGCTGGCGCGGCTGAGCGATTTGCTCGGCATGGACGGCGCTGCCGAAGGCGATGCGGACAGCGGCTATGTGGTTGTCATCCAGGTCGGCAGCCAGATGTTCGGCGTGGTGGTCGATCGCGTCTTCCACACCGAAGAAATCGTGGTCAAGCCGATGTCGAGCAAGTTGCGCCACATCGCCATGTTCTCCGGAAACACGATTCTCGGCGACGGCTCGGTGATCATGATTGTCGATCCCAACGGTGTGGCGCAGGCACTTGGCAGCACCGTCTCCAGCCAGATGGCGGCCGCGAACGCTTCGCAGGAGAGCACCGACACCGCTGCCGACCGGGCCACCTCGCTCCTGGTGTTCCGTGCCGGCTCGGCGCAAGCCAAGGCGGTGCCGCTGGCGCTGATCACGCGGCTTGAAGAAATCGACGCCCGCACTATCGAGCTGTCGAACGGCCGCTACATGGTGCAATACCGTGGCCAGTTGATGCCGCTGGTTACATTGAACGAAACCGTGCGCGTCAAGTCTGAGGGCGGCCAGCCGTTGCTGGTGTTCTCGGACGGCACCCGCTCCATGGCGCTGGTGGTCGACGAGATCGTCGATATCGTTGACGACCGCCTCGACATCCAGGTCGCCAGCGATAACCCCGGCGTGCTCGGCTCCGCCATCGTGAAGGGCCAGGCCACCGAGATTATCGATATCGGCCACTTCCTGCCGCTTGCCTTCGAGGACTGGTTCCGCCGCAAGGAGCAGCCGGTGCGCGCGGCGCTGCCATCGGTTCTGCTGGTCGACGACTCGCCGTTCTTCCGCAACATGCTCACGCCGGTACTTCAGGCTGCCGGCTATGCCGTGACCGCGGTCGGCTCGGCGAAGGCCGCGCTCGACCTCATCAAGGATGGCAGTGTCTTCGATGTCGCCATCACCGACGTCGAGATGCCCGAGATCGACGGTTTTGAATTCGCCGAGGCGCTGCGCGCCGACCCGCGCACCGCCGAGCTTCCGGTGATCGCGCTCTCCTCGGCGGTGTC
>DATCXE010000047.1:0-2267 GCA_036565985.1 Bradyrhizobium sp. | reverse complement strand
GGCGATTCCGAGTTCCATATGCTGTCCCTTGGGCGAATAATCCCAGTTGAAGGTCGATGGGATCTTCTCCTGCCGGAACAGGTCGAGGTTCTCGGCTTTGGCAAACAATCCGCGGCGGTTGACCCAGGCGCCGAGATTGGTCGACACGGTGACATCAGGCGACGCGGTCACGATCCGCGCGGCGAGTTCGCTATCGCCGCGCGCGAGTTCGTTCAGCACCAGCCCAAAACCCTGTTGGGTGGACATCTGCGCGGCCGGCTTGAAGGAAAGCTGTTGCGGCACGTCGATGACATCAGCGGTGAGACGGCGGCGGCCTTCCCCGTTGAACGGCGCTTCCGCCAGGAACGTTTCGAGTTTGGCCTGCGGCTGCGACAACCCCTCGAACTTGTCCCATTCGTGGCCGGGACGGATGTTCTGCGCGGCGCGCCACTTCTCCATCTGCGCAACCGTCATCAGCCCGGCGTGGTTGTCCTTGTGGCCCTGCATCGGCAGGCCGACGCCCTTGATGGTGTAGGCGATGAAGCAGACCGGGCGATCGTGGTCGATCGCCTCAAAGGCCTCGATCATGCTGGCCATGTCGTGGCCGCCGAGGTTCGACATCAGCGCCAGCAGTTCGTCGTCGCTGCGCCGGTCGATCAGTTGCGACACCTGCCCCTGATCGCCGATGTCGTCCTGCAGGTGCTTGCGGAAGGCAGCGCCGCCCTGGAAGCACAGCGCCGCGTACATCTGGTTCGGACAATTGTCGATCCAGCGCCTCAGCGCCTCGCCGCCGGGCTCGGCGAACGCCGCCTGCATCAGCCGTCCGTATTTCACGATCACCACGTCCCAGCCGAAATTGCGGAACATGGATTCGAATTTCGCCCACAGCCCCTCGCGCACCACGGCGTCGAGGCTCTGCCTGTTATAGTCGACCACCCACCAGGTGTTGCGCAGCCCGTGCTTCCATCCCTCCAGCAGCGCCTCGAAGATATTGCCCTCGTCCATCTCGGCGTCGCCGACGAGTGCGATCATCCGCCCCTCGGGACGATTTTTCATCCAGCCATGCGCGGTGACGTAATCCTGCACCAGCGAGGAAAATAACGTCTGCGCTACGCCGAGGCCGACCGAGCCGGTGGAGAAATCCACGTCGTCGGCATCCTTGGTGCGCGATGGATAGGATTGCGCGCCATTGAAGCCGCGGAAATTTTCCAGCTTTTCGCGGGTCTGGTGCCCGAACAGATACTGGATGGCGTGAAATACCGGGCTCGCATGCGGCTTGACCGCGACGCGGTCCTGCGGCCGCAGCACCGAGAAGTACAGCGCCGACATGATGTTCGCCAGCGAAGCGGACGACGCCTGATGGCCGCCGACCTTCAAGCCGTCGACATTGGGCCTGACGTGGTTGGCATGATGGATCGTCCACGACGACAGCCAGAGAACCTTCCGTGCCAGCGCGGACAACAGTTCAAGGCGTGCAGGCTCGATGGGCATGGCAATGCTCCGACGGTTAGTATGCGCCGATTTTAGCGGGCGCGCAGGCGCCAAAAATCTCAAATCCTCGCGACATACACCCCAATATTGGGATAAAATCCCACGACCCGCCTCCAAACCCCGAGTTCATCCCAATGCACGCCCTCGACGCCATCGACCGCAAGATCCTCAGCCTGCTGCAGTCCGACAGCCGCATGACCATGCAGGAACTATCCGAAAGGGTCGGCCTTTCGGTGTCGCCCTGCCACCGCCGGGTGAAGCTGCTGGAAGAGCGCGGGGTCATCACCCGTTACATTGCCACCGTCGACCAGAAATCGCTGGGGCTCCATGTCAGCGTCTTTATCTCCATCAAGCTGGCGCGGCAGAAGGAAGAGGACCTCAACCGTTTTGCGAAAGCGATCTCGAAATGGGACGAGGTGCTGGAGTGCTATCTGATGACCGGCAACCGCGATTACCTGCTGCGCGTCGTCGCCGCCGACCTCTCCTCCTATGAGGCGTTCCTCAAAAACAAACTGACGAGGCTCGACGGCATCGCCTCGATCGAGTCGAGCTTTGCGCTGAGCCAGGTGAAGTATTCGATCGCGCTGCCGGTGTGACCAAGGTGGCGCGGCGCCAACAAGTGTCATACCCCGCGCATGCGGGGTATCCAGTACGCTGCGGCTTCTCGATTTAATCAATACTGCCTCTGGAATACTGGATCACCCGCCTTCGCGGGTGATGACAGCTGAATATGACTTCGCGATCTCGCGACATGTTCTGCCCGAGGTTTGCATCTCCGTTCGCTCCCTCTCGAAATA
>DATCXE010000033.1:0-4620 GCA_036565985.1 Bradyrhizobium sp. | reverse complement strand
CACCGCAACCACGAGCCGATCTGGGCCGTGCTGGAAAAATTCCTCGCCGGCAAATCCGGTGACGTGGTGGAGGCCGGCAGCGGCACCGGCCAGCATGTCGTTCACTTCGCAACGCATACCCCTGACATCACGTGGTGGCCGAGCGATCTCAACGAGCGCCACCTGACGAGCATCGAAGCGTGGCGCGCGCATTCGGGCTTGCCGAACATTCGTCCGCCGCTGCGGATCGATCTCACCGATCCCGACTGGTGTCCGCAGATGCATGACGGCAGCGGGCCGGCCGAACTGCTGGCGGTGTTTTGCGCCAACGTGATTCACATCGCGCCATGGCGGGTCGCCGAGGGCCTGTTCGCCGGCGCGGCGCGCTATCTGCGCGGCGACGGTAGGCTGTTTCTCTATGGCCCGTTCAAGCGCGAGGGCAAGCACACCGCGCTGAGCAATGCCGTGTTCGACACCAGCCTTCGCGAGCAGGACCCCGAATGGGGCGTGCGCGACATCGCCGATCTCGAAAAGCTGGCGAAGGCCGTGGGCTTCGCATTGGTCGAAACCACGGACATGCCGGCCAACAATCTTATGCTGGCGTTCGGGCGCCGATAGCGAAACACTACGCGACGTTATCCCCCCAGCCGATCTTGTTCCTCAGGAATGCATAGCCCAGCGCGATGAAACTCGCGCGTTCGCGGTTGTCCTTGCCGTAGCCGTGACCGCCGGCCGCCGGTTCGTAGAACCAGGCGTCGTATCCCATCGCTTGCAGCTTGGCCGCCATCTTGCGGGCGTGGCCGGGATGCACACGGTCGTCGCGGCGCGTGGTGGCGATCAGGATCGGCGGATAATTCTGGCCCAGTGTTGCGGTGTGATAGGCGGAATAGGTTTTCAGCCATTCCCACTCCGCGGGCTTGTCGGGGTCGCCATATTCCGCGATCCAGCTCGCGCCCGCGAGCAGCTTTGTGTAGCGCCGCATGTCGACCAGTGGAATCGTGCAGAACAGCGCGCCGAATCTTTCGGGGTAGCGCACCAGCATGTTGGTGATCAGGATGCCGCCGTTCGATCCGCCTTCGGCGGCGATCCTGCCGGCGCGCGTTACCCCGCGTTTCACGAGGTCGGCGGCAACAGCCGCAAAATCATCGTGCGCCAGCCGCTTGCCGGCATAGCGGCCGGCATCATGCCAGCGCGTACCGAACTCGCCGCCGCCACGGATATTGGCCTGCACCGTGGTGCCGCCGCGCTCCAGCCAGAGTTTTCCAAGCGCGGAGTTGTAATACGGCTTTACAGCGTGCCCGAAGCCGCCATAGGCGCTCATATGGACCGGAGCATCGCCAGTCTCGGCGGCAGGGCCGGTCTGCACATAGGGAATGCGCTCGCCGTCTACCGAAAGCGCCTCATGGCGGGTGACAACGAGTCCGTCGGCTGAAAAGATCTTTGGCGCCTGCTTCAGGATGGCGGGGCTGGCGACGCCTTCGACCAGCAGCAGCGAAGGCGGTGTGAGAGGATCCTGTACGTTGGCGAGCAGGTCGCCATTGCTCTCGCTTTCGTGCCGATCGAGCCGCCAGACATCGACCACACCGATATCGGGAAGGCCCCGCAGTGCCTCGCGCGCCCAGCCGTTTGCTGACGGCGTGCTGATTTCGAACTCCGGTCGCAACTCGTCGAGGATCGACAACACGAGTTTTCCGGCAGCCCAGAAAAAGCCCTGCAGCGCCCGCCGCGGTCCTGGCTCGAACACCGTGGTGAAGTTGCGGTCGCCGGACAGGAACGCCGAGAGCGGGATGCCGAGCACGCTGTCCGGCGCATGGGTCTTGCCCGCGACCGTCCAGGTTCTGCGCAACTTGACGGCCAGCCAGTCGTCATGCGCCTGCAGCCAGATGTCGGTCGGCAAGTCGAGCTTTGTACTTGGACCGGCCTCGGTGCCGAGCCAGAGATGGTGATTGAAGAAATCGATCCGATCGATGAACCACGTCCGTGGCACTGGCGCGGTGTCGTCAACGCTGCAGTAGGCGGCCATGCGATCGGCCGGCACTTCGAACAGCACCGGCGCGCGTTCCAGAGGCTCGCCGCGGCGCCAAAGCCGAACGGTTCTCGCATAGCCCGATGTCGTCGCCATGCCCTCGCCGAGAGCGCTCGAAAGCAGGAGGGTGTCGGCGTCGATCCATTCGACGCCGCTCTTGGCTTCCAGCAAGGCTAATCCGTCTGCGACGAAAGCCTTGGTGTCCAGATCGAACTCCCGCAGCGTCACCGCATCGCTGCCACCCCGCGAAAGGGCGATGATCACGCGTGAGCTTCCCGGCAGCGGTTGGGTCCAGTTGAGTAGCCAATCCTTGTCCTCTTCGGCAGCGAGGCGGTCGATGTCCAGTAGCGTCTCCCAGTCGGGCTCGGCGTTGCGAAAGTCCGCAAGCGTCGTGCGTCGCCACAGGCCACGCGGATTTTTGGCATCCTTCCAGAGATTGTAGACGAGCCCGCCGCTGCGCGTGACATAGGGAATGTTGTCGGTTCGATCATAGATCGCCGCAAGCGTATCGCGATCGATCGCGAGTTTCGGGCCGCCAAAGGTTTCCTGCGTCAGCCGGCTTTGCCGGTCGACGAACGCGAGTGCGCGCTCGCCTTCGATTTCCTCGAGCCAGAGATAGGGATCATCGTCCGGTGCGGCGACGGTCGGCCTGTCGTCGATTGCCATGACTTGAACTCCAGAATGGCTTGAACTCCGGAAATGCCGGTCGATTGTACCGCAACAGGCGTGCTCCGGCCGCCCCCGATGTAGGCTGTTGTCGGTGCGCTGTCCAATGTGCGCGCCTCGCATAGCGCACGCCCGTTTGCGTCGGTTGATCGCGTCCGCTCGCGTCTCCATAGTGGCGGAAATCAATCGATGAGGCTCCCTGCCCGGGGCCGGCCGGGCGGGAATGCCGATGTTGGACGCGACTGCCACCAAGGAGATTGCCGACGACGCACGTGCGCGCGCCAATGTGCTGCGGCTGGCGGCGGCGCAGGCGCTGACCGGGGCCAACTCGGCGGTGATCTTCGCCACCGGCTCGATCGTCGGCGCGACGCTGGCGCCTGATGTCTCGCTCGCCACCGTGCCGCTGTCGATGTATGTGCTGGGCCTTGCCGCCGGCACACTGCCGACCGGCGCAATCTCGCGAGCCTATGGCCGCCGTGTCGCCTTCATCATCGGCACCCTCTGCGGCGTTCTCACCGGTCTTCTCGGCGCGTTCGCGATTCTGCATTCGCAGTTCTGGCTGTTTTGCGGTGCCACCTTCCTCGGCGGGCTCTATGGCGCGGTGTCGCAATCCTATCGGTTCGCCGCCGCCGACGGCGCCAGCGTTGCGTTTCGCCCGAAGGCTCTGTCCTGGGTGATGGCCGGCGGCGTGTTCGCCGGCGTGCTCGGTCCGCAGCTCGTGCAGTGGACCATGGATATCTGGCCGCCTTACCTGTTTTCCTTCTCTTTCATGATGCAGGCCCTCGTCGCGCTGGTGGCGATGGCGGTGCTGTGGGGTGTCGATGCACCGAAGCCCGCACCATCCGATTTGCATGGCGGCCGGCCCCTGTTCGAGATCGCGCGGCAGCCGCGCTTCATCGCCGCCGCGCTGTGCGGCGTGATCGCCTATCCCATGATGAACCTGGTCATGACCTCGGCGCCGCTCGCCATGAAGATGTGCGGCCTCACCGTCAGCGATTCCAATTTCGGCATTCAGTGGCACATCGTGGCGATGTACGGGCCGAGCTTCTTCACGGGCTCGCTGATCGCGCGCTTCGGCGCGCCCGCCATCGTGGCGCTTGGCCTGGTGCTGGAAGGCGCCGCCGCCGCGATCGGCCTCTCCGGCGTCACCGCGATGCATTTCTGGGCCACGCTGATCGTGCTCGGCGTAGGCTGGAACTTCGCCTTCATCGGCGCTTCCGCGCTGGTGCTGGAAACGCACCGCCCGCAGGAGCGCAACAAGGTGCAGGCCTTCAACGATTTCCTGGTATTCGGCATGATGGCGCTGGGGTCGTTTTCGTCCGGCCAGTTGCTGGCCCATTACGGCTGGTCGATGGTCAACATGGTGGTGTTCCCGCCGGTGCTGCTCGGTCTTGCGGTGTTGTCGCTTGCATCGTTCGCAAAACGGCGCGCAAGATTGCGGGCGGTCGAAGAAATTCCCGATCCCAGTACCTAGTTCCCTGTTGTTGGAGGGCCCATGCCATCGCGCGCGCGTCTCGATGAGTTCATTGCGGCCGTCGTCTCCGGCGATCATGCCGGCGCGATCGAGCGCTATTATACGGAAGATGCCAGCATGCAGGAAAATGCTGCCCCGCCGCGGGTCGGCCGCGACGTTCTCGTGGCGCATGAGCGCGCGGTCCTGGAACGGGTCAAGAGCGTGATCTCGACCTGCGTGGCCTCGGTGGTCGAGGGCGACCGGGTCGCGATCAACTGGGTGTTCGAGTTCATCTATCATTCCGGCAAGACCGCTCGCTTCGACGAAGTCGCGCTGCAGGAATGGCGCGGTGACAGGATATTTCGCGAGCGGTTTTTCTATGATCCGTCGAAGCGATTGGTCTGATGACATCTGCTGACAGTTCGGTCGACGCCGAAGCAATTGGCGAGTGGGTCTGCTATCTCTCCGCGTCATGGCCGGGCTTGACCGGGCCATC
>DATCXE010000023.1:0-3813 GCA_036565985.1 Bradyrhizobium sp. | reverse complement strand
CACCGCAAGATGGCGGTGTGAGGAGGAAGTGTAACGGTATCCGTCGCCCCTGCGAACGCAGGGGCCCATAACCACAGGGAGTAGTTGTTAAAGGAAGTGTCTACCCGACTGCCCCAAAGACAAGCCGCGGCGTATGGGTCCCTGCGTTCGCAGGGACGACGAGGTATAGAGGAGCACCTTGCCACCGTCGCGCCCGTGATCTTATATCCAGCGTCTGCCGCATCGCGGCACCCCGCATATGGCGGGTTCAACTGCTCCGGCTTTCGTGCAAGGATGCCTGCCGAACGCTTCCGTTCCCCTCAATTGCTCCGAGATAAAGAGGTTTCCGATGGTCAATCGCATGCAGTTCTACATCGACGGCGCCTGGGTCGATCCGGCCGTCAAGAAGTCCACCCCCGTCGTCAATCCGGCGACCGAAGAAGCGATGTACGACGTTGCGCTCGGCTCCAAGGCCGACCTCGACAAGGCCGTTGCCGCCGCCAAGCGCGCCTTCCTGACCTTTTCGCAGACCAGCCGCGAGGAGCGCGTCGCGCTGCTGGAAAAGATCATCGAGGTCTACAAGGGCCGCATGAAGGAGATCGGCGCCGCCGTCTCCGACGAGATGGGCGCGCCGCTGCCGATGGCTGAGCGCCTGCAGGCCGGCGCCGGCCTCGGCCACATCGCTTCCACTTTGGAAGTCCTCAAAAACTATCATTTCGAAGAGACCATCGGTTCGGCCGTCGTGGTGCGCGAGCCGGTCGGCGTCATCGGCATGATCACGCCCTGGAACTGGCCGCTCAACCAGATCGCCTGCAAGGTCGCGCCCGCGCTCGCCGCCGGCTGCACCATGATCCTCAAGCCCTCGGAATTCACCCCGAGTTCGGCGTTGATCTTTGCGGAAATCCTCCATGAAGCCGGCGTGCCGAAGGGCGTGTTCAACCTCGTCAACGGCCTCGGCCCGGAAGTCGGCGCTGCCATGAGCGAGCACCCTGACATCGACATGATCTCGTTCACCGGCTCGACCCGCGCCGGCGTCGACGTCGCCAAGCGCGCAGCCCCGACCGTGAAGCGCGTCAGCCAGGAACTGGGCGGCAAGTCGCCGAACGTCATCCTCGAAGGGGCCGACCTCGCCAAGGCCGTCACCGGCGGCGTGATGCATATGTTCAATAACTCTGGACAGTCCTGCAACGCGCCGTCGCGGATGATCGTGCCGCTGTCGAAGATGAAGGAAGTCGCCGCCATCGCCAAGGGTGTCGCCGACAAGACCAAGGCGGGTGATCCCCGCGCCGAAGGCACCACCATCGGCCCGGTCGTGTCGCGCATCCAGTGGGACAAGATCCAGGCGCTGATCAAGAAAGGCATCGACGAAGGCGCAACGCTGGTGGCCGGTGGTCCCGGTCTTCCGGAGGGCGTCAACAAGGGCTTCTACGTGCGCCCGACGATCTTCGCCGACGTCACCAACGACATGACGATCGCTCGCGAGGAAATCTTCGGACCCGTGCTCACCATCCTCGGCGCCAAGGATGAAGCCGAGGCGGTGAAGATCGCCAACGACACGCCCTATGGTCTCGCCGGTTACGTTACCGGTGACTCCATTGAAAGCGCGCGCCGTGTCGGAAAGCAGATCCGCGCCGGCAACGTCAACCTGCAGGGCGTCCCGAACGACCGCACCGCGCCGTTCGGTGGCTACAAGCAGTCCGGCAACGGCCGCGAGTGGGGCAAATACGGCCTCGAGGAATATCTCGAGGTGAAGGCGGTCGCCGGCTACAACGCCGCGTAAACTGCAGCCGTCGTTACGAGAGAAGCGAAGCAATCCAGTCTGCCGGATAGGCAGTGGATTGCTTCGTCGCTTCTGCCGGTCGCAGTGAAGAACGGGCAGCGAGGAAACGCAACAACGAGAACAGCAAATGTCCGATGCCGCATCATTTCATTCAACCGGCTGGCGCCCCGCGAGCTACTATCCCGATCCGGCGATCCATGCCCTCGATCCGCGCTTTGAGAAATACTGGCTGAAGCTTTCGGCCGTGGAGCGACTCACCACCGGCCTGCGCTGGGCGGAAGGCCCGGTTTGGTTCGGCGACGGACGCTACCTGCTGTGCAGCGACATCCCCAACCAGCGCATCCTCAAATGGGAAGAGGAAACCGGCAACGTCAGCATCTTCCGGAAGCCCTCGAACTTTGCCAACGGCAACACCCGCGACCGGCAGGGACGCCTGGTCACCTGCGAGCATGGCGGCCGGCGGGTGACGCGCACCGAATATGACGGATCGATCACGGTGCTGATCGATTCCTTCGACGGCAAGCGGCTGAACTCTCCCAATGATGTGGTCGTGAAGTCCGACGGCTCGATCTGGTTCACCGATCCGGTGTTCGGCCTGCTCGGCAATTACGAGGGCTACAAGGCCGAGCCCGAGATCGACATGAACGTCTACCGGCTCGATGGTACGACTGGAAAGGCCACTATCGTCGCCGAGGGCGTGCTCGGACCCAACGGGCTGTGTTTCTCTCCGGACGAGAAGATTCTCTACGTCATCGAATCCCGCGGCGTGCCGACCCGCAAGATTCTCGCCTATGACGTTGCGCCTGATGGTGCCAGGCTTTCCAACAAGCGCGTCCTGGTCGACGCCGGTCCCGGCACGCCCGACGGCATGCGCTGCGACATCGACGGCAATCTGTGGTGCGGTTGGGGCATGGGCGATCCCGAACTCGATGGAGTCGTCGTGTTCGCTCCGGACGGTGTGATGATCGGGCGCATCGCGCTGCCTGAACGGTGCGCCAACCTCTGCTTTGGCGGACTGAAGCGCAACCGCCTGTTCATGGCCGCGAGCCAGTCGATCTACGCGCTATACGTGAATACACAGGGCGCGCTGGGCGGTTAGCTCATTGCCACCCTTCGGCGAATGACCGCAAATCGTCTCGAGCCAAGAGGAAAGAAATGCCCCGTATCCTGATGACCGGCGCTGCCGGTGGAATCGGCACGAGCCTGCGCAAGCTGTTGCCGCCGATCTATCCGGACCTGCTGCTGAGCGACCTGACGGCGCCGGCCGATCTCGGCAAGGGCGAAAAATTCAAGGCGGCCGATCTCGCCGATGCCGCCCAGGTCGAGGCGATCTGCGAAGGCGTCGACGGCATCCTCCATTTCGGCGGCTATTCGGTCGAGGGCCCCTGGGACCAGATCCTGCAGTCCAACATCATCGGCGGCTACAATCTGTTCGAGGCGGCGCGCAAGCAGGGCGTCAAGCGCGTGGTGTTCGCCTCGTCGAACCACGCGGTCGGCTTCTATCCACGCCATCACCGGATCGGTACCGATGTCACCGCGCGGCCGGATAGCCGCTATGGCGTCAGCAAGGTGTTCGGCGAGGCGGTCGGTGCGCTCTACGCCGACAAGCACGGGCTCGGCGTCACCTGTCTTCGCATCGGCAATTTCGGCGAGATGCCGCTCGACCACCGCAGGCTTTCGATCTGGCTGAAGCCGGAAGATCTGGTTCAGCTCTGCCGGATCGGGCTCGACCATCCCGATATCCATTTCGAGATCCTCTACGGCGCCTCCTACAATGAGCGCGCCTGGTGGGACAATCATCGCGCCTACGAACTCGGCTATCGCCCGACCGGGCGGGGCGAGGATTTCCGCGAACATGCGATGGCCGAGCAGGCCAAGCTGAAGCCGGATCCGGTCGGCGATTACTTCCAGGGTGGCACGTTCTGCAGCATGGAGTTCGATGGCGACAAGGATGGGATTATCGGCTGGAAGAAATAACCTGTCATTCCGGGGCGTGCGAAGCACGAACTATGGTGCGCGATTGCGCACCTGAGAATCTCGAGATTCCCCGGGGT
>DATCXE010000793.1:0-2073 GCA_036565985.1 Bradyrhizobium sp. | reverse complement strand
TTCGAAACCTCGCCCAGGATCGGCCATTCCTTCAGCACCAGGCGGACCTTGCCGTCGTCCTGCACCACCTGCTGGATCTCGGGCGCGATCTTGCGGCAATAGGGGCAATTGTAGTCGAACCATTCGACGATGTTGACGTCGCCGTCGGGATTGCCGGTCGAGGGGACATCAGGGTCGCGCAGCACCAGCGCTTCGGTCAGCACCGCATCGCCTTGCGCCAAAGCCCGTCGCGGCGTCGTGCCGGCGCCGAGCAGACCAGCGCCCGCGCCGAGCAAGCCAAGCGCTTTGCGGCGTGTGAGTCCGGGTTCGGCTCCGGCTGGATGGTTGGATCGGTTCATCTGGATCTCGCTGAGGCCAATGTTCCCTGTCTACGCCCAGGATGGCGATATGTTACGCGCCAGCATATAGAGCGCCACGGCAATAATGACCACGGCAAACACGACATTGAGCGCACCGCGGCGCTCGGCGAGGTGCCGCGCCGCCCGCGTTCCGGCCAGCCCGCCGGCGATACCGCCTGCCACGAACAGCCCCGCCAACGCCCATGAGACCAGGCCTGACCAGGCATAGCTGGCGGCCGTGGTCATGCCGAACGCGGTGACGGCGACCAGCGAGGAACTGACCGCGTTCATGATCGGCATTCCCGTCGCCAGCATCAAGGCCGGCACGATCAGGAACCCGCCGCCGATGCCGAAGAATCCCGACATCGTTCCAGTTGCGAGGCCGAGGCTAACGATGGCCGGCATGTTGGACATCGAGACCTTGACGTCGGGCAGTCCGATACGCGCGCGTGTCTTCAACATCAGCATCGCGATCACGATCATGACTAGCGCAAACAGCGCCAGCAGCTTTTGGCCGTCGACCATCTTGCCGAGGATTGATCCGCCGAACGCGCCGACCATCCCCGATGCGGCGAATATCAGCGCGCAGGACCAGATCACGGTGCCGCCGCGCGCGTGGTTGGACAGGTTGATCGCGGCGTTCGCAGCCACGGCGATCGCGCTGGTGCCGATCGCGACATGGGGCTGGGGCACGCCGACCACATAGACCATCAGCGGCACCGCGAGGATCGAGCCGCCGCCGCCGACCAGGCCAAGCGAAAACCCGACCAGCATCCCCGACGCCAGTCCCAGCACGCTCTGCGCGGCGGTGATGATCAAGATGAAAGACTCGCTTGCACGGCCGGACCATAGAAGGAATTTCTGCGAATGGCCATGGCCGTAGCACAAAGCTGCACTGCAATACGGTTCGGCGGATCACGCCGGTACGCCAACGCCCTCCTGGGACGGCGCGCTTTCGCGGCGCGGCAGCGCCATCAGCGTGCCGCTCATGGTCGCGACCAGGACTTCCACGCCATCCTGCTCGGCATAGGCCCTGCCCTCGCACACCGTCAGCGTGCGGCCGGGCTTGACGACGGTGGCGCGGAACGCGAAGCGCTGGCCGCGCGCCGGCGCCAGCAGGTTGGTCTTGAACTCGACGGTCAGGATATCCGATCCGGCAGGCATCAGCGTGAAGGCGGCGATGCCGCAGGCATTGTCGAGCCCGGCCGTGATGATGCCGGCATGAACGAAGCCGTTCTGCTGGGTGTATTCAGGCGAATAGCCCATCGACAGATCGACCTCGCCCGGCTCCAGCCTGGCGATTGAAATGCCGAGCGTCTTCATCGCGCGCTGCCGTTCGAAAGTGTCGACCGCGATGCCGTGGTAGTCAGGGTTCTTCGGTTGAAAGCGCGTCATGTTGCTTCCACGAGTTCGAGCCTGGCCGGATCGAGATGCATTTTCCAATTTTTCGATACGGTAGCGTATCAACGGCACAGCGGGTTAGCAATACGGCACCGTATCAAGAACCGGTGAGAGCCAGACCATGAGCGACGCCAGAACCGAGGTGACGAGCGAGAGCTGGATCGCAGCCGGCTTCAACGAAATCGCGCGAACCGGCGTCGAGGGCGTGCGGGTCGAGGTGCTGGCCAAGAACCTCGGGGTGACAAAAGGCGGCTTCTATCGCCGCTTCCGCGACCGCGCGGCCCTGCTCGAGGCCATGCTGGCGAGCTGGAGCCGCGGCCGCATCGCGGCCATC
>DATCXE010000765.1:0-4822 GCA_036565985.1 Bradyrhizobium sp. | reverse complement strand
CCGGCAGGACCACCCGGCGCGGCCGGAGCCGCGGATGCCGGTGGCGTCACACCCGGCCCCGGTCTCGCCCCCGGTGCGAGCCTAGCACCCGGTGCGAGCCTCGCACCGGGATTGACCGCGCCCGGCGGCGATATCGCAGCGCTCGGAGGCGCGGGCGGCGCCCCTTTGGTGCCTGGAACCGGCAGCGCATTGGGCCTCGGCAAGGACTGGTTCGGCGCCAGCACGCTCGGCGCATTCGCCGGCTGCATCCCGTTGGGCGTCCCGGTCGGTCCGCCCGGCGCGCCTGGCGCGCCCGGAGCGCCCGGCAAACCCGTCCTCACCGCAGGATTGATCGAAGCACTCGGCGGCACCGGCGCCTTGCCCTGTTGGATCAGTGTGGCCCTTTGCGCTACGGCCGGCGGCAGCATCGGCGTGGCACCGCCCTGCCCCGGCGCGCCGGCCACGGCCGGCGACGGGACGGCCCCGTTGGGCCTGGCGCCACCCCTCACACCCGGCACGGGGCCGAGAAGCCCTGGCGGAGGCGGCCGGTTGATGACGTTGTTGATGACGGCCCTGTTGTGGATGTTGGCAAAGATGATGTTGTTCGGCGGCGGCGCCACATACACCGGCGCCCGCACATAGACCGGGATCGGCACGAAGATCGGCTGCGGCAGGATGAACAGCGCGACCGGCGGCGGCGGTGGCGGCAACACGATGAAATCATCCGGCGGCGGCGGTAGATAGAACACCGGCGGCGGAGGCGGCGGCACGAAGTCGAATTCCGGATCGCTGAACGCCAGCACGGGACGATCGATATAGATGAACTCGTCCGGCGGCGGCGGCGGCACGTCGTAATCGATGACATCGAATGTCGGCGGCGGCTCGATCGGCGCGGTGAGAATGGCAAGACGGCGGCGCGCGTCGGCGGCATGCGGGCCGCGCGGATAGCGTTGCAGATACGACCAATAGGCGTTCGGGGTGTCGGTGCGGTAGGTGCGGCGCCAGGTGATCGCTTCGCGCCGCGCTGCAACGATCGCCCTCACCCGCTTTGCCAGCGGATCGCTGCCATAGGCGCCGAGGAAATCCTCGTAGCCCTGCAGCGTGTCGCGCTCGAGCGCGGCGGTGTAAGCCTCCTGCACGCCGAGCTCGCGGATCGGCTTGTCGCGGATGGCGGCGACCTGATCCGCCGGCGCCGGCGTGGGCGCATCCGGTGCCCGTTCGAAGAACATGAAGGGTGCATCGACCTTCTGGCTGTCCCACGGCACCTGCGCGCCCTTGCTGGCTTCGTTGACCCGGAGCCGCAGGCGATTGAAAACCTCCGGCAGCGGCAATCCGCCGGTCCGGATCATCTCGGCCAGCGACTGGGCATAGATGCCGTACGGCCCCTGCTCGGCCGGCGCCACCGTTCCGGGAGCCGCGTTGAACGCGATCAGCATGTGCGACTCGGCTTCCACGAGCGCGAAACCGCTTGCGATCTGTCCATTCACGAATGGCTGGTGCCGCGCCGCATCCAGCACGACGATGCCGGCCTTCAGCGGCAGCGAGGCGAGTTGCCGGACGTAGTCGCCGACCCGCAATGCCTCGATCGGAACGTCAGTGTCGCGGTTGATCGCGGAATCGACCGGCACGAAGTAGTTGTCGCCCGCCAGTTGCAGCCCGTAACCGGCGAGATAGACCATCGCCACCGTGTCCGGCCCCGAGGCTTCGGCCTTGTTGATGAAGTCGCGGAAACTCTTGCGCAGCGTGTCGCCATCGAGATCGCGGGCGCCGATCACGTCGAAGCCGGCAGCCTGCAGGGTCTGCGCGATCAGGCCGGCATCGTTGGCCGCCGTCGCAAGCGGCGATTTCGCATAGGCGGCGTTGCCGACCACCAGCGCAATGCGCTTTTCGGGCTGCTGCGCGGCGGCCGCGCTGAAATACCCCGCCAGTCCCGAGATCGCGACCAGGCACATCGAGAGAACAGATAAACTTCTTGCAAAACGCATCGATCCCACCCCATCGCCGCCCGAACGCGGCATGGAACGCGCGTTCATCTGAACATTCCTTGAACAAAATGCGGTACCAGCAAGGCGCGGCGCAAATCAAATCGAACCAGGCGTGGTCGCCCCGCTTGTTCCACCGAAATTCGCGTTGTCGCTGCCGGCCGACAGGCGTATCGTTCCGTCCATCGCAATCGCCCGCATCGTGAGGCGACGACGCGAATTCCTCCGGGTGTGCCGATTGCCCATCGCAATGGAGGAATCGCCATGACCGTTTCCCCGACCCTGCAGAAGTTCCTGGACAAGACCGTCACCTACAACGTGATTGCGCATGCGCCGACCATGTCGTCGACGCGAACGGCCGAGGCTTGCCATGTGCCGGGCGACTCGCTCGCCAAGGCCGTCGTGCTTCGCCGCGACGGCGGCTACATGATGGCGATCCTTCCGGCATCGCGCCATCTACATTTGTCGGCCCTGAAGATGCAGCTCGGCCACAAGGTGGATCTGGCGACTGAAGAAGAGGTCGCCAAGCTGTTTGACGATTGCGAACGCGGAGCGGTGCCGCCGGTCGGCGAGTGCTATGGGCTCGATGTCATCGTCGACGACAGCATCGATACGCAACGCGAGATCTACATGGAGGCCGGCGACCACGCCACGCTCATCCGTCTGGACGGCGAACAGTTCGCGCGGTTGACCGCAAAAGCCTGGCACGGCCACTTCACCACGCACGATTGATCCCGCCACCCCTGACGTCCGCACCGGCGCGGCCAGGCAACCTCAAGCCGGGGGATCGCAGCTGATCGCGGTCGAACCGCCCCCGATCAGTCGTATCAATGCGCCTCGACCGCGAGGTCAGCCTCGCGTCAGTGGTGGGCTGTAACGCTCTTCACGTAGCCGGACATCAAATCGCCCGTTGTCGAATGGCTGACGTCACCCAGGCTGATCATGCCGACCATCCGCCTGTTCTTGTTGATCACCGGCAACCTGCGGACCTTCAGCGTCTCCATGTGATGAATAGCCTTGGCGAGGTCATCATCCTCCCGGCAGCAATGGATGCCGTCGGTCATCACGTCGCGCGCCTTGGCGCGGCCGGCATCGAAACCGTTGCCGGCAAGCCCTTTGCAGACGATATCGCGATCGGTCACCATCCCGACCAGCCGGTCGTCCTCCCCGATCGGAATGCAACCGATATCATGCGCTCGCATCAGCTTTGCGATTTCGGTAATTGGCGTGTCGGGGCTGACCCAGTCGACGCCCTTGTGCATCGCGTCCTTGACTTTCATGGCGGATCTCCGTTGCTGCGATTTCAGGTGGTATCCACGTGATGCAGAACAGTTTCCCCCTTGGCGCGACTATACGACGGATCGGGTCGGACGGCATCGCAAAAACAATGACAACTTCTTGAAATTTGCGATGACGTCGTTGCGCGCAGGTTGTGAGGCACGGATGACAATGGAGCGACGCAGCGAATCCGTGGAGGTGAGGCGAAAATTGCCGCTCCTTCCCTAACGTAACGAGCGACCGCTCAAAGCGCAGTGCGCGACACGGCCCCGCCGCCGATTCGGTGCAGGTCAGCTCACCAGTTCGACCTTGCCGGTCGCAAGCCGATAGATGCCCCCGACCACCTTCAGCTTGTTCTGCTCGACGGCAGCGTTGAGGATCGGCGCCGCCGATTTCAGCCTGGCGACATTGTCGATCACGTTCTGCCGGATGGCGTTGTCGAGCGCATTTCCGCTCTGCTGTGCCGACGCCTTCACCGCGGGCGCCAGCGCAGCCACCAGAGACGGAATGTGTCCCGGAGGCGGCTTGTTGTCCTTCAAAGATTTGATCGTCGCATCGATCGCACCGCAACTGTCGTGACCGAGCACCAGGATCAACGGTGTTCCGAGCACAGCGACGGTGTATTCCATGCTCGCAACCGTATCATCGTTGGCGAAATTGCCGGCCACGCGGCAGACGAACAAGTCACCACGCGCGCTATCGAAGGCATATTCGGGCGCGATCCGCGAATCCGCGCAGCCCAGGACGGCAGCATAGGGGTTCTGACCTCCGACCAGCGCTTCCCTTTCATTCTTGAAGTCGTGGCGCCGCGATTTGCCGTCAACATAGCGCGCATTTCCTTCCATCAATTTCTTGAGGGCCGCATCCGGCGACAATACATTCTGCGGCTTGGGAGGCGTCTTCTCCTTGGCATTGGCCGTGTCGGCGAGCATCAGCCCAAGTGCCGATGCCCCGAACAGAACGACGGAGCGCCGCGAGGGCGACGTCGGATGGAGCTGATCCATTGTACATTTTTCGCACATTGCAATTTCCTCGCCCTTGCGGCGTCGCGTTCGGTGACGCCCGAATTCATATGATTACGATTGCGCGGTATAAATTCGCGACGCCGAAATGATTAGGCTTTGCTTGTTACTTGACTCTTAAGTTACTGATCTGGATGCAAATATTATATTTGACAACCGTTTGTTGCGCATCAAATCCTCGGAAAAAACATTGCGCATGCGGCGTCCAGACGCCGCCTACAGCGTCTGCACGTCCACAACGCCTGCAACCGCCTTGATCGCACCCGCGATCTGCGGCGAGACCTTGAAACGGCCGGGGAGTTTCATCTCCACCTCGGTCTGCAGATCGAGCATGATGACGAGCGAGACGTCGCCATCGGCGCCGCCCGTCGGCGCAGGCGCGGGCTTGACCGGCAGGCCCCTTGCCGGGGCGCCCGGTGCGGCGGCTTCCGGCATGTTGAGCCGTCGCGCGATGGAATCCAGCGGCTTGGTGTCGCGAACGAAAATCCGCAGGCCTTTTTGGGTTTTTGCCGCGGCCGCATCCAGCGGCTCGGCATGCAGCACCCTCGCCCGCACGTCCTC
>DATCXE010000764.1:0-7239 GCA_036565985.1 Bradyrhizobium sp. | reverse complement strand
GTGCGGCTGCCGGTCGCCAGGCTCGACGCGGCGAAAGCGAAATCACGCACGCTCGACAATATCTTCGCCCGCTATGCCGATTGCATGCTGGCGCAGATATTCCAGTCGACCGCCTGCAACGCGATCCATTCGATCGAACAGCGCACGGCGAAATGGATCATTTCGGCGATGGAACGCACCGACGGCGAGGAAGTCGTGCCGCTGACCCATGAGCAACTGGCTACCCTGCTCGGCGTCGGCCGCTCCTATACCAGCCGGGTGATCCAGACCTTCAAGGCGGAAGGCACGCTCCAGACCCGCCGCGGCTCGATCCTGGTCCGCAACCCGGACGCGCTCCGGGCCCGGTCCTGCCGCTGCAACGAAGCGGTCAGATCGCATTTTGACGAGGTTTTGCGGGGGGTCTATCCCGACCCCGGCAAGGGCAATTAGGCCGCGATCATGCGAAAATCGGCTAACCAAGAGCCAAACAAACCATTGTTTTTTGGCGTTTTCAGAATATATTGCGCTGCAATGCGTAAGGTGTGCCCGGTCCTTTTGGCCGGGCTTCCTTTTTGGGGCCCATTGGGCCCCCGGGAGCATGATCCGGAAAAGCGGATGCCGGTTTTCCCTCGGGACAAACGCGGTACGCGTTTGCCCGGAGATCATGCTCAAACAAAAGATGGAGCGGGATGACGATTCGAAGAAGCGTCATCACGCGCCGGTATTCCAGGTTTTGAAAGCGCGATCCGGAAAAGTGGGTCCCGGTTTTCCGGCGAGATCGCGCATCCACCTTTGCACGACCAGAAGAAGAGCCATGAACCTTCGTAACGTCGCCATCATCGCCCACGTCGACCACGGCAAGACCACGCTGGTCGATCGCCTGCTGCAGCAATCCGGCACCTATCGCGAGAACCAGAAGGTGACCGAGCGCGCGATGGACTCCAACGACCTGGAGCGCGAGCGCGGCATCACCATTCTGGCCAAGGCCGCCTCGGTGCAGTGGAAGGACACCCGCATCAACATCGTCGACACCCCCGGCCACGCCGATTTCGGCGGCGAGGTCGAGCGCATCCTCAACATGGTCGATGGCGCGCTGGTGCTGGTGGACGCCGCCGAAGGCCCGCTGCCGCAAACCAAGTTCGTCGTCTCCAAGGCGCTCAAGGTCGGGTTGAAGCCGATCGTCATCATCAACAAGGTCGACCGTCCCGACGCCCGCCCGACCGAAGTCATCAACGAGGTGTTCGACCTGTTCGCAGCGCTCGACGCCAGCGAGGAGCAGCTCGATTTTCCGATCCTCTACGGGTCGGCCAAGCAGGGCTGGATGGCCGACAGCCCGGACGGCTCCCACGACGCCGGCATGCAGCCGCTGTTCGACCTGATCGTGCGCCATGTCGCGCCGCCGAGCGTCGAGGAAGGCCCGTTCCGGATGATCGGGACCATTCTCGAAGCCAACCCCTATCTCGGCCGCATCATCACCGGCCGCATCACGTCCGGCTCGATCAAGCCGAACCAGCAGGTCAAGGTGCTGGGCGCCGATGGCCGCACCATCGAGCAGGGCCGTATCAGCAAGATCCTCGCCTTCCGCGGCATCGAGCGCACCCCGCTTGATGAAGCCGAAGCCGGCGACATCGTGGCCATCGCGGGCCTCACCAAGGGCACGGTCGCCGACACCTTCTGCGATCCCTCGGTCGAGACGCCGCTGGTGGCGCAGCCGATCGATCCGCCGACGGTGTCGATGTCGTTCATCGTCAACAATTCACCGCTCGCCGGCACCGAAGGCGACAAGGTGACGAGCCGCATGATCCGCGACCGCCTGCTGCGCGAGGCCGAAGGCAATGTCGCGCTGCGCGTGGTCGAGGCTGCCGACAAGGATGCCATGGAAGTTTCGGGCCGCGGCGAATTGCAGCTTGCGATTTTGATCGAGACCATGCGCCGCGAGGGCTTCGAGCTTTCGGTGTCGCGTCCGCGCGTCGTGTTGCAGAAGGACGAGGCGACCGGCCAGTGGAAGGAGCCGATCGAGGAAGTCGTGATCGACGTCGATGAGGAGCATTCCGGCGTCGTCGTGCAGAAGATGAGCGAGCGCAAGGCCGAGATGATCGAGATGCGCCCCTCCGGCGGTCATCGTCTGCGGCTGGTGTTCTACGCGCCTACCCGTGGCCTGATCGGCTATCAGGGTGAATTGCTGACTGATACCCGCGGCACCGCGATCATGAACCGCCTGTTCCACGGCTACGCGCCGTACAAGGGCGACATTCAGGGCCGCCGCAACGGCGTGCTGATTTCGAACGACCAGGGCGAAGCAGTGGCTTACGCGATGTTCAAGCTGGAAGATCGCGGCCCGATGATGATCGAACCGGGCTGGAAGGTCTACAAGGGCATGATCGTCGGCGAGCACACCCGCGACAACGACCTCGAGATCAACGTGCTCAAGGGCAAGCAGCTCACCAACATCCGCACCACCTCCAAGGACGAAGCGGTGCGCCTGACCCCGCCGATCCGGATGACGCTGGAAAAGGCGCTGGCCTATATCGAGGACGACGAGCTGGTCGAAGTGACCCCCAAGTCGATCCGCCTGCGCAAGAAGTTCCTCGACGCCAACGACCGCAAGCGCGCGGAAAAGGCCAGGGAAGCGGTGGCGTAACGCTGAACTCGCGCCCCGGACGCAGCGCAGCGCGACAGCGGTGCGCTGCTGAGCCGGGGCCCAAGCGTTCGTGGCATTCTGTGGGTCCCGGCTCTGCGGAGCAGCGTTACACGCTGCACCGCGTCCGGGACACGAAACGTCTTCTGCGATAACGGTTATGCGCGAGGCGACTTCAGACGCGACGGCGAACATGCTAGATGCAGGAGCATGTCCTCCCTCCCCTCCTCGGTCGATGTCGCCATCATCGGCGCCGGCGCCGCCGGCCTCGGCGCCGCCAATGCGCTGAAAGATTCCGACCTCTCCGTCATCGTGCTGGAAGCGCGCGACCGCGTCGGCGGCCGGGCGCACACCATCATGGCCTCGCCTGAGGTCACCTTCGACGTCGGCTGCGGCTGGCTGCATTCGGCCAACCGAAACTCCTTCGTCAAAATCGCCGAACGGTTCCATTTCGAAATCAACAAAAACTTGCCGCCGTGGCGCGAGCGCGCCTACGGCAAGGCGTTTCCGCAAGGCGAGCGCGATGATTTCATCCGCGCGCTCGACGCCTTTTACGACCGTGCCGAGGAAGCCGCCAAGGCAGCCGAGCGAGACGGCTGCGACACTCCCGCCAGCCTCTGTCTCGAACCCGGCAATCGCTGGAATCCGATGATCGACGCGATCTCGACCTACATCAACGGCTGCGAACTCGACCAGGTTTCCATCCTCGACATGGACGCCTATGAGGACACCGACATCAACTGGCGCGTCCGCCGCGGCTACGGCACGCTCGTGGCTGCCTATGGCGCCGCGTGCCCGCTCGCGCTGGGTTGCGTGGTGACGCTGATCGATCACACCGGAAAGCGCGTCCGCATCGAGACCTCCAGGGGCACGCTGACCGCCGCTCGGGTGATCGTCACCGTACCCACCAACCTGATCGCGAACGAGGCAATCCGCTTTCACCCGCCGCTGCCCGCAAAGGTCGACGCCGCACGCGGTCTGCCGCTTGGCCTCGCCGACAAGGTAACCTTGGCGCTCGACGAACCCGAAGCACTGCCGGCCGAAGGAAACTTGCGCGCCGCCACCATGCGAACCGCGATGGGTACCTATCATTTGCGTCCTTTCGGCCAGCCCTGCATCGAAGGTTTCTTCGGCGGAAGCTTTGCGCAATCGCTGGAAGACGCCGGCGAAGGCGCACTAGCTGCGGAAAGCATCAACGAGATCGTCTCGATCCTCGGCAGCGACTTTCGCCGCAAGCTGAAGCCGCTCGCCGAGTCGCGCTGGGCCCATGATCCTTTCGCCCAAGGCTCCTACTCGCACGCGCTGCCCGGCCACGCCGACAAGCGCGAGGTACTGGCCGCGCCGGTCGACGGGCGATTGTTCTTCGCGGGCGAAGCGACCTCGCCGGGGTTTTTCTCGACCGCGCATGGGGCGAGGGATTCGGGGGAGCGGGCAGCCGGGGAAGTGCTGGCCTCGAAATCTAACCCTTGAAAACCTTGTCTCGATGAAACTTCAGGTAATGTGCATTTGGATGAAGTGTTTGATCTTTGGGCAGGTTAATTGACCCACTTTGGTTGAAAAGACGGACGGCATCTTCGGGAACGTGATTCTTGGCAACTAGAATCTTGTAATCATCTCCAATTGAAATGAGGCCACGATCAAACATCCAGTGCACTGTCCCAGACAACGCCAGGCCGTTTCGAATGGAGTCTGGGCCTTTTGAGGCTACAGGCTGAATATGCGCAGCCTGTACTTCGGGACGACCTCCCCCGTTAATCAATCGCAATCCGGTTATGGCGCATCTATTCGAATAGGCGACGCGTACATTGTGCATAAACGATCGCTCTCGGAATGGCCTGGAGACTATCATTTCGACCAGCGGCCGCTCGAACGGCGTTGGTGGCTCAGAGAGTCCGGGTAGCGCAACCTCGGCCGAAAGGTTTTCGCGGAGGACCGGAGCAAATCCAGCCTTCAATATTCTGTCGAACTCTCCATCGGGGATGAGACGCACGGCTCGACCGAACGCGCCTTTGTTTGTGCTGCCATCATCTTTTTGCAGAGCGCTCTCATAGTATTCTCCGCCCTCTTGAAATGGAACCGGTGCGTCGAAATCCAAATAGCTAGTACGGTCAACGATTGCAAAATGGTGGCCCGGCACGGCCGTGTCCTGAACTACCGATTCGACGCGTGCTACACCGAAATATGATTGGCTACCTCCGCGACTCGAAAGTTCAGCACTAGATCGACGCGGCTCGTAGTAGACAATGTAGTCTCCAACGGTCTGCTGGACGTAATTTAAGTAAGTACGCGGAAAATGATATCGCTCCTCGGGTAGGTCATCGTAGCTCGGTGTAATCTTGGTTGTGAAAACTGCCTTGGTCATAATTTAGAGCCTGCGACGGCCGAATGTCTCAATCATCTCAACCTACGGCAACTCTGTCAGCAAGTCAGCCGCGACTACCGCATCAAATCGTCCCATTCTAAAATTCCAGGAACACGTTCTGCTCCACCAGCACGTGCTCGACCTTCCGGATCGAGACGCCGATCTTCAGGCCCTTTAATAGTTCGCACAGGGTTTCGCCGTCGACCAGATCGATCGCGGGCGCGCCGTCCCGGGTGGCTTCCTTTCGCGCATCGGTAGAGAACGTGCCGGTGGTCATGACCAGTCCCTTGTCTGCCCTGCCAACCATTGCCCCGCGGAAATCCCTGATCACCGAAGCGCCTACTGATCCTTTCCATCGCTTGCATTGAAAGAAGACGTGAAACGACAGGAGATTCAGGCGAAGCACGCCGATGCCGTCGATCCCGCCGTCCCCGCTTCGCCCGGTGACTTCCACCTTGATGAACCCGGATTCTCTCAGGATACGCTGACACAGCCGCTCGAACGCTGCCGGCTTCATCCTGAGAAGACATTCCAGCAGCCGGTCCTGCCACGGAAGCTCGAACGCCGAATAAGCCGGCATTGCCCGATCATACCCGGACGTGTGTTGCTCCGCTTCTTTCGGCTTTTCATGCCCGCCGCGCGGCGCGACAGCTTCGACCTTGCCCGGAACGATCGGGATTTCCGGCGCGGAAATCGCGAGATCGGGCGCAGCCTGCCAGGATTTGCGTTTATTGGTTTCGGGTCTCAGCTGATCCGGGCCGCTCGGCCCGACGGGGTCATCTTTTCCCAACTCCTCCAACGCTTTTCACCCCTCGCTTGTTTTTTGTGTCAGGCAAGTCGGAGCAAGATGCTGCCCGGAGCAGGATAGGGTCAGTCAGCAGCCAGCGGCAATCCTAGCCTGATTACCTCAGGTAGTTCAATCAAGCCGCATCTACTTTGATGTGAGGGATTACCGCCGACATACAACCGCTGGCAGTGAGGTTATTCCAGCACCCTCGCGCGCATGTCCGCATCTGGCACAAAGCACGCATCAAATTTTCCGAAAATCCTGTAGCGGTTTCGCGCTACCCGATTGTAGACCGCGTCACGCAGCGACTTCGGCACCAGGAACAGCGCGCGCGTCCAGCGCCATCGCGGCAGATGCGACAGCACCGTCAGCGCGCCGTCGGATTTGAAATGCGCGACGCCGCCGTGAACGACGGCATTGGTATCGGGGTCGTTTGGATCGATGCCGAAGGCCTGCGCCAGCTGCCCACCATAGGGCGACTGGATGGCGGTGAAGCGAAAGCGTTGCACCGCATCGCGCGTGGCGACGAAGCGGACCCAGCGCGAGCAGAAGATGCAGACACCGTCGTAGAGGATCACATCGTCGTCGGGCCATCGCGCCATGCAAGTTTTTTGTCCTTGACGCGTTTCCTTCACGCGAACCGGTTTCCACTTCGCTCGAAAGCGCTATCGATTGTCCAGCGTCAGCAACGCCACCAGCATCAGCACGATGGCGGGACAGGTCTTCACCAGCGCGCCCAGCGGCTCGATCCAGAGGTCCGGCGTCAGGATCGCCGTGCCGATCAGATAGCCGAACGATGCCACAATCCCCGCAACCAGTCCAAACGCTGCGGTGCGACGGAACGCGATCAGCACGCCAATGCTCATATCCATCAGGCTGGTGCCAATGGTGACCGGCGCGACGAGCGACGGCGGAAAACCGTGGCTGCTCAGGATTTCCGCCGCGGCGTCATAGGAAATCACCAGCGCGATAAAACCTGATACCACCCAGAACAGCACGAGGCTTGCGATGACGAGCGCCTTGATCGGATACAGCCGGGCAAACCATTTGTCCTGAATGGTCGCCGGACGTTGTCCGGTCAGCTGCGCGATAGTCTTCGGCACGATGCCGGTAGCCGTCATCCAGCGCGCAGGGTTGCCGCTGACGCCGCGGCGCAGTTCCGCAATCGCCGTGGTTCGCATCGGCGGCATCCAGCCGAGCAGGTTCGCGAGATCGCCGAGCTTTGCGCCGAGATCGAGCAGCAACGCCGGCATCGCGACGCGCGGCCATTCGCCGGTGCCGAATGCCCGGCGGAATTGGTCGATCACGCCGCCGAGCGTGACCGGCTCCTCCTGCATCAGGTCCCATGTCACGCCGTTCGCCTCGCTCGGATCGCGCGCGGCGAGCCACGCGATAGTCGCGGCGATATCCTCCATCGCGACCGGCTGGAATGGCGCCGCCCGTTCTTCGGCCGGCAGATCGAGCGGGAATGCC
>DATCXE010000762.1:0-2623 GCA_036565985.1 Bradyrhizobium sp. | reverse complement strand
ACCCGCGTCCCGGTGAACGGGAAACTGCCCATCGGGCCGATGCCCATTTCGCCGCTCATGCTGTCGCCGGAGACCTTGCCGATGAACTCGAGGGTCAACGGCATCGGGTTGGTGATCGAGACCTTCCAGTTGACCGCGTCGCCGCTGATGGCGCCGTCGAAGATTTCGGTGGAGTTGCCGTCGGCGCCCTGCGTGCCCGTCAGCGTGCCGCCGGAAGCCAACAGGGTCAGTGTTGCCTTGCGCTCGCCCATCGGCGTGCTCATGGTGAGATTCCAGTTTCCGTCAACGCCCATAATTGTCTCCCCGACAGTTCCCCGGCAAACCGGAATGGTTTGCGAGATCCCGCAAAACTCGTGCGGCGGTATAGCCCATCTCGCCACACAAGCCCAAGCGTCTCAAGCGTCCTTTTTGACGCGTATTTTCAGGCACGTTGCGCGGCAGCGCGGAGCCTGCTGCCGACCAAAATACGAAACGCGATGTATTGAATTGCAAAGGCGGCGATCTTGGCGCCGACCAGCACGACCGTCACATAGAACGTCCACAGCTTCATGTCGCCGGTCATCGCGATGCCGATGGTGCCGGCGCCGAGCACGAACATCAGCGCGGCCCAGGCGTAGCCGGCAAACGTCGCGTATTCGGGAATGGTCTGGGTCACGATCGGGGGCAGGTAGCGCAACATCCAGCCGCGTTTGAGCATGATGGCGCCGATCGCGAAATGACCGATCGCGGGCTTCGCCAGCACGAAGCGGGGGTCATGCGTCAGCAGCGTCGCGCTGCCGAGCGCGATGACGAGCGCCAGGCTGGCCCATGTCATGTAGCCGAGCTCCTTGCCAGTGACGCGCGCGTAGATCACCTGGGCCACCGCGCCCGCGATGGCGACACCGGTCGCCAGCAGGACGTTGTCGGTGGCGAGGTAGATCGCAAGGAACAAGATGGTGGAGAAAAAATCGGCGCCAAGTCTGGCGAATACGTCCTTCATCGTCTTGCTCTCTGCTGGATGGCTGTTTCGGCTTCGAAAGAAAAGTCTCAGCTGGTGCCGGGCAGGGCGTCAGCCGGCGGGGCAGCATACTTCGCCTTGCGATATTGTGGATACCATGTCGTGAAGTAGGCGGCACTGTTGCGGGCGGCGAGCGCGACGGCGAGGCCCGACCAGAGCGGCAGGCCCGGCACGTAGATCGTGAGCACATTGCCGATAATCATCAGGACGAACGCGCCGGTCCATGCCCAGGTGATGATGTAGGTTGCCTTCATGAAGCCAGGCAGCCTTGCCGTCTTGGCATCGACTGCCTCGAGCGCATATTGCAGCACGAACGGCTTGCGGACGATCAGCGACGCCAGCGAGATCGCGAGCACGCCGACATCGGTCGTCAGCTTGACGGCGGAGGTGCTCAGGGTGGGATCGACGAGCGTGACATAGGCGCCGAGGCCCGCAAAGACGACAACGCAGCCCGCGCCGAGCGTCTTGATCGAGCGGCCGCGATAGATGTCGACGCCGATGACGGCGAGACAGATCGCCGCCGCCGCGAACAGGCTGACCTGCGCCGAGGTCACCAGCATCAGCAGTGCGAACGAACCGAAGGGGGCGAGGATAAGGAAGATGGTCATAGGCAGCCTCTCCGGCTAATCTTTACATCGTAAAGATACATTAGAAGCGAAGGCCTGGGGCGTCAAGGAGAATCTTTACAGTGTCAAAATAAGGGTGAAAATGGCAAAAAGTGACGTGTTTGCAATCACATATGTCGAGTTTTGGCGCGGCTACGCCCCCATCAAGGCGCGCGACAGGATCGTCAGGGCGCAGGCGAGCAGCAAAGCCAGCGTGATCGTGATGCCGCCGACCCGGCCGATGCGGAATTGCAGCGTATTCGGCGCGGCGTACATGCCGAGCGGATGCAGGAGGCGCGAGACCAGCAGTGCGCCCATGAAGAGATGTACCCAAGCGGCTGCCAGGCCGGACATTTCCAGCATCGCGACCATCAGCGTGATGATGGGCACGTATTCGATGAAGTTGGCATGGGCGCGGATCGCGCTGCGCAGTGCCAGGCTCCCGTTGTCGCCGAATGCGGCGCGGTCCCGCTGGCGCAGCCGCCCGACCTGGATGGCGAGGACGGTGTAGAGCAGGGCAAGGACGGCGAGATAGGCTGACGTGATCGAGGGCAGGTGCATGTGTGTTTCCTCGTTTCAACGCGTCATTCCGGGGCGATGCGTAGCATCGAACCCGGAATCTCATGATGAATTACCTCGAGATTCCGGGTTCGCGCTTTGCGCGCCCCGGAATGACGGTGTGCCTCGCTTACTCCGCGCCGACCCAATTGCCGTGAAAACCATCCGGTACGCGATGGCCGAGATGCACCAGCGCGACCGGGCCGGCTTCGACGTCCCCAGCGTTGAACACCGCGAGATCGCTGCGGTTCTCCTGCGCGCGCCAGACGGCCGCGAGCAGCCAGCCGTCACCCTCGCTCGCCTCGCTGCTGCGTTCGACAAATACCGGTTCCGAAATGGTGTCGCCGGCGGGCAGCAGATAGTTGCCGAGGCGCTTGCCCTTGCCGTCAACATGCACGATGCCGGACAGCGCGCCGAACATCGGCAAATCAGGATTGGCGCAGGCGTACCAGCCATGGCTGGT
>DATCXE010000743.1:0-4478 GCA_036565985.1 Bradyrhizobium sp. | reverse complement strand
GTTGTTCACGCTGTTGCTCGACCTGATCCTGGGTTACGCCGGCATCGTCTCGCTGGGGCACGCCGCCTTCTTCGGCGTCGGCGCATACTCGGCGGGACTATTGGCGTTGCACGGCATCATCAACGAGCCCGTGATCGCGCTGGTCGCGGCCGGCCTGATCGCAACCGTGCTCGGCTTCCTCACCAGCTTTCTCGTCATCCGTGGCGTCGACCTGACCCGGCTGATGGTGACACTCGGCATCGCGCTGCTGCTGGAAGCGCTGGCGGAACGCTTCTCCAACATCACCGGCGGCACCGACGGGCTGCAGGGCATCGAGATGCAGCCGATCCTCGGCCTGTTTGCGTTCGACATGTTCGGCAAGACCGGATTCTTCTACTCGCTGATCGTGCTGTTCCTGCTGTTTCTGCTGGCGCGGCGGATCGTGAATTCGCCGTTCGGCCTGTCGCTGCGCGCCATGAGGAACAATCCGCTCAGGGCGTCCGCGATCGGCGTGCCGGTGAATCGCCGCCTGATCGCGATCTACACGGTGGCGGCGTTCTACGCCGGCATCGCCGGGGCGCTGTTCACCCAGACCACGGCGCTGGCCTCCCTCGACGTGTTCTCGTTCGAGCGCTCCGCCGATCTGATGCTGGTGCTCGTCATCGGAGGCACCGGCTATCTCTATGGCGGCCTGATCGGCGCGGTCGTGTTCAAGATGCTGCAGGAACTGTTTCAGACCATCACGCCGCAATACTGGATGTTCTGGATCGGGCTGGTTCTGGTCGTGATCGTGCTGGTCGGTCGCGAGCGCATCCATCGCTGGGTGCTGTGGGGCCCAAACCTCATCATCCGTCAGGTCTTTGGACGCAAGGCCGTCGTTGCTGTTCCCGGAGGCGAATCGTCGTGACGATCGCGCTGGAAACAAAGGGCCTGGAAAAATCCTTCGGTGGCCTGAAGGTCACGCGTGACCTGTCGCTGAAAGTGGAGCAGGGCGCCCGCCACGCCCTGATCGGACCGAACGGCGCCGGCAAGACCACCGTCATCAACCTGCTGACCGGTGTGCTCAAGCCCAATGCCGGACGGATCGTGCTCGAGGGCAACGACATCACCGATCTGCCGGTTCACACAAGGGTACTGCGCGGGCTCTCGCGGACGTTCCAGATCAACCAGCTCTATGCCGATTTGACACCGCTCGAAACCATAGGACTCGCAGTCTCCGAGCGGCTCGGCCGTGGCGGCGACTGGTGGCGGCGGATGGGCACGCGCGACGACGTCAACCGGGAGATTGCGGAGACGCTGGCGCGTTTTCACCTGCTCGACGTCATGAACGAACGCACCGCGACGCTTCCCTATGGCAAGCAGCGCCTGCTCGAGATCGCGGTGGCAATTGCGACGAAGCCGCGCGTGCTGCTGCTGGACGAGCCGGCCGCCGGCGTGCCCGAGAGCGAGCGTCACGATATTCTGGCGGCGGTCGCAGCGCTGCCGCGCGACGTCACGGTGCTGTTGATCGAGCACGACATGGACCTGGTGTTTTCGTTCGCCGACCGCATTTCCGTTCTCGTCAACGGCGCGATGCTGGTCGAAGGCCCGCCCGGCGAGGTGGCCAGGGATCCGCAAGTCAAGGCGGTCTATCTCGGCGAGGCCGCCGATGCCTGATCTTCTTGCCATCGACAGCCTGCGCGCCGGCTATGGCGAAGCGGTCGTGCTGCCTTCGATGTCGCTGACGCTCGGCGAGGGCCAGGTGCTGGCGCTGCTCGGGCGCAACGGCACCGGCAAGACGACGTTGATCAATTCGATCGTCGGCATCACCCGCCGCTTCGGCGGAACGATCGCGCTCGGCGGGCAGAACATCACGGCGATGCGCCCGGACCAGCGGGCGCGGGCCGGCATCGGCTGGGTGCCGCAGGAGCGCAACATCTTCCGCTCGCTGACGGTGGAGGAAAACATGACGGCGGTGGCCCAGCCCGGCCCCTGGACCGTCGAAAAGGTCTACGAGATGTTTCCGCGGCTGAGGGAGCGCCGCAGCAATTTCGGCAACCAGCTTTCCGGCGGCGAGCAGCAGATGCTGGCGATCGGCCGCGCGCTGACCCTCAACCCCAAGGTTCTGCTGCTGGACGAGCCGACGGAGGGGCTGGCGCCGATTATCGTTGAGGAACTGTTAAGGGCGCTCGGCGCGATTACCCGCTCCGGTGGCATCTGCTCGATCATCGTCGAGCAGAATGCGCAAAAGATTCTGGGGCTCGCCGATCGTGTTGTGATATTGGAACGCGGCGCGATCGTGCACGATGCGGCGAGTAGCGCGCTGAAGGCCGATCCCGCGGTGCTCGAACGCTATCTCGGCGTATCCGGCGCCGCCGCGCATTAGGATTCCGCGCACCAGGATTATGGGAGTTGAGACCATGCAGAGAACCAAAGCCCCGTTCCGCGCCGACGAGGTCGGCAGCCTGTTGCGGCCACCGCGCATCAAGGAAGCGCGCGCCAGGCTGGAGAAGGGCGAGATCACGGCGGAGGACCTGCGCAAGGCCGAGGACATGGAGATCGAAAAGGTCGTGCACAAGCAGGCTTCCGTTGGCCTGAAACTCGCGACCGATGGTGAATTCCGCCGCTCATGGTGGCATTTCGACTTTCTCGCCAAGCTCACCGGTTGCGAACTGTTCCACCCCGACACCGGCATCCAGTTCGCCGGTGTGGAGACGAGGCATGATGCCGTCCGCGTGATCGGCAAGCTCGACTTTCCCGACAACCATCCGATGCTGGATCATTTCCGCTTCCTGAAGAAGCACGCGGACACGGCGCATGTCACGGCCAAGATGACGATCCCGTCGCCCGCCGTGCTGCATTTCCGCGGCGGCCGCAAGGCGATCTCGAAGGAGGTCTATCCCGATCTCGAGGAGTTCTATGCCGATCTCGGCAAGACCTATCGCAAGGCGGTGAAGGCGTTCTACGACGCCGGCTGCCGCTACCTGCAGTTCGACGATACCGTGTGGGCCTATCTGTGCTCGCAGGAGGAACTGCAGAAGTCGCGCGAGCGCGGCGACAACCCCGACGGCCTGCAGCAAATCTATGCGCGCATCATCAATTACGCGCTGGCGGAGCGTCCGGCCGACATGGTGGTCACCACGCATGTCTGCCGCGGCAATTTCCGCTCGACCTGGATTTCCGAAGGCGGCTACGAACCGGTGGCGGAGACGCTCCTGGGGAAGGTGAACTATGACGGCTACTTCCTCGAATACGACACCGACCGCGCCGGCGGCTTCGAGCCGCTGCGCTATTTGCCGAAGGGCAACAAGGTCGTGGTGGTCGGCGTCATCACCTCGAAGTTCGGCGAGCTCGAGAAAAAGGACGACATCAAGCGCCGCCTCGAGGAAGCCGCCAGGTTCGCGCCGCTCGACCAGCTTGCGGTCTCGCCGCAGTGCGGCTTCGCTTCGACCGAGGAAGGCAACATCCTGTCCGAGGAGGAGCAGTGGGCCAAGCTGCGGCTCGCGGTGGAAGTCGCGCAGGAGGTGTGGGGGAAGTGACGCGCAACGTCATTCCGGGATGGTGCGCAAGCACCAGACCCGGAATCTCGAGATCCCGGGTTCGCTTCGCGCCCCGGGATGACAGCGTGAAAACTCGTCGTCACTTCTCCGCCAGATAGACTTCGCCCAGCAACGACGAGTTCGACCACGGCACCTGCTTGCCCTTGGTTGCGGCGACGACTTCGGCGCGGACGCGCGTCAGCATCTGCTGCACTTCCAGCCCCGGCATGCCGATGTGGCGTGTCAGAGCCGCCGAGAACGGGCTGTTGGCGCCTTCGCCGTCGAGCGCGACCTGTCCCGGCGCGGTCGCAAATGCGATCAGCGTTCCAGCACCCAGCGTCGCGCCGGCTCCGAGCGTGGCGGGCGCGGCCAGGCCCGATGATCCGGCTTCGATATCGCGGGCTGGGCCTGTGGAGGCGACCTTCGGCGCCATCGGGTTGTTGCGGCAGGCGTCGAGGATCAGGATGTTGGTGCGGACCTGATCGTCGAGGCCGGCCATGATGGTATCCATGTCCATCATCGTATCGGTCATGCCGCTGCCGGCGCGAAACTGGATATCGACCGGCACCAGGTAATTGCGGCCGTCGACCTGAATGCCGTGGCCTGCGTAGTAGACCACGGCGATTTGCGCCCGCGCCGCCTCGCGCAGGAAGTCGCGGATCGTGGTCTGCATCGCGCTGCGGTCGAGGTCGGTGCCTTCCGTCACCACAAAGCCGATGTCGCGCAGGCTCTTGGCAATCGAGCGCGCATCGTTGGCCGGATTGGGCAGCGCGCGGACATGCGCGTAAGCGCCGTTGCCGATCACGAGCGCAACGCGCCTGATGGTTGCCTTGGCCGCCTGCACCGGCGCGGGAGGCGGCGGCGCGCTCGCCTCACTCTGCGGCGATTGGCGCGCTGCGCCAGGCGACAGCGGGGCTGTGGTTGCCGCCTTTGCCGTTCGCGGCGGGGGCGGCGCGACCGCCTCCGTCAGCAGCGACAGGC
>DATCXE010000737.1:0-2739 GCA_036565985.1 Bradyrhizobium sp. | reverse complement strand
TCCTGTCGGAGCGGCTGACGCTGGCGCATTGCATCCACGCCCGGCCCGACGAAATCGAGATGATCGCGGCGTCAGGCGCGCGCATCGTCACCAATTTCAGTTCCAATCTGCACTTGCGCTCGGGCCTCGCGCCGATCGCCGCCGCGCACCAATGCGGCTGCGCCATCGCGGTCGGCGTCGACGGGCTGGCGCTGGACGAGGATGACGATGTCCTGCGCGAGATGCGGCTGGTGCAGATGATGCACGGCGGACTCGGCTTCAAACGAACCTGGAGCACTTCCGAATTCCTTGCGCTTGCCGTCGCCAATGGACGAAAGGCCACGGGCTCGCCGGGAACGGGTGCGTTGGTATCTGGCGCGCCAGCCGATTTCGTCACGATCGATCTCGACCGCCTCGATCGAGACCGGATCATGCCGGTCGATCCCATCGATCTGCTGTTTGCGCGCGGCAATGCGTCGCTGTTGCGCGATGTTGTCGTGGATGGACGGCTTATCGTCAGCGACGGGCATTGTACCGGCGTCGATCTTCCTGCCATCGAGCAGGAACTGCGCGGAATTTACCGCGTCAACGCCGGCAAGCTCGGAAGCTTTCAACGCGCCTGGCCGCCGCTTTCGGCGTCGTTGCAAAGCTGGTTCGAAGCAAACCTGGATTGCCGCTAGTCGATAGTGCTTTCAGGATTGATGAAGAAGCGCACGCAAACGAAAGCTAAGCGCTTCGTTGCTCCCGCCAATTCCGTATCGCGGGACAAAATTCCGCTTGCATCAGAATCCCAGCAAGGTTTCATGTCCGGCAACAAGAAACGGCACCGGCTGCGTCACGCTGGTCATGGGGCCATGAGGGAGCGTGATGGGCGCGTTGTCGCATCTGCGAATTGTCGAGATCGGGAGCAGCGCCGCGACCAGCTACTGCGCCCGTCTGTTCGCCGATTTCGGCGCCACCGTCCGGAAAATCGAGCCGCCGCAGGGCGACCCGCTTCGCCGTACCGCGCCGCTGACGCCGGGAGGAAACAGCGCGTGGTTTGCGTTTCTCAATTTCAACAAATCAAGCGTCGCGCTCGACCCTGACGATCCGAAATCAGCCTCTCGCCTTGCGGAACTGATCGGTGCCTGCGACATCCTGCTCGACGGTCGCGATGTCGATGCCGCGGATTGTCCGGCGTTCGACCTCAAGGCGATCAAGCAAAAGAATCCCGCTCTGATCCATCTGGAGGCGAGCTGGTTCGGCGGCGAAGGACCTTATGCAAAATTCGCCGCGACAGATTCGACCATTCGCGCGCTGACGGGACTCGTAAAACTGGTCGGCCCGACAGAAGGCCCGCCGATGCACGCGCCGGACTTCCAGACCGGCATCCTCGCCGGCCTCTGGGGTTTCATCGCCGCGGCCTCGTCGGCGCTGGGCCGCATGGAGGATGGGCGCGGGCGCTCCAGCCGCCTCAGCATCTTCGAGTCCTCGATCGCCGTGACCGAATACATCATGTTCGAGTCGTTCTCGCGCGGCGACATCATGCGGCGGATCGGCGTCAACCGGTTCTGGCCGACCTTTCCGGTCGGCATCTACGAGACCAGACAAGGCTGGCTCGGGGTTACGACGGTGACCCCCGCGCAATGGCGCGCGTTTTGCGAGATGCTGGGGCTGAATACGCTGCGCGATGATCCTACGCTGTTCATGGGCACCGATCGCCTGCAGCGCATGGAGGAAATCGAAAGTGAGTTCATTCCGAGGCTGAAGCAGCGCAGCGCGCAGGAATGGTTCGAGGAGGGTTTGCGGCGGAAGATCCCGATCGTGCCGGTGCCCGAGATCTCCGACCTTGTCGCGGATGAAGAAAAGCAGGCGCGCGGCGCCATCGTCCCCATCATGATCGGCGACGAGACCGGGTTTACCGCCGGCTCGATGCAGCGCCTGACGGGCACGCCGCCACGGCGAGGCGGCGCGGTTCCTGATATCGGCGAGCAGATGCTTGGCAGTGCGCATTCCGGAGCTGCCGCGCGCGCGCCTTTACCCAAGCCCGATGGGCAGAACCGCCTGCCGCTCGAAGGCATCCGCGTGATCGATTTTTCGATGGGCTGGGCCGGGCCGATCTGCACGCGGACGCTCGCTGATCTCGGCGCCGACGTGATCAAGATCGAGGCGACACAGTATCCGGACTGGTGGCGCGGGGTCGATCGTCGTCCGGCCTATGTTCTCGAACAGATGTACGAGAAGGCAGTGCGCTACTGCATCATGAACCGCAACAAACGCGGCATCACGCTTGACCTGACGCGGCCGCAGGGGCTCAATCTCGCGCAGCGGCTCGCGGCCGACGCCGACCTCGTGGTCGACAATTACTCGGTCGAGGTGCTGCCCAAGCTCGGCCTCGGCTACAATATCCTCAGCAAGCTAAATCCAAAGCTCGTCATGATGTCGATGTCGGCATTCGGCGCCGGCAGCGTCAGTCGCGATTGCCGCGCCTACGGTTCGACGCTGGAACAAGGCTCCGGCCTTCCGAGCGTCGTCGGCGATCCCGATGGGCCGCCGGTCATGAGCCACACGGCGTTTGGCGATGCCGTCGGCGGCCTGAACGGCTGTGTCGCCGTCCTGACGGCGCTGATCCACGCGCGATTGACCGGCAAGGGCCAGTTCATCGATCTCGCGCAGATCGAATGCATGATGCCGTTCGCCGCGCCATGGATCATTGCGCACTCCATCGACGGCAAGGATCCGGTGAAGTACGGCAACCGGCACCCGGATTTCGTTCCGCAT
>DATCXE010000679.1:0-7509 GCA_036565985.1 Bradyrhizobium sp. | reverse complement strand
GACCGACTCTTCCAGCGATACGGTCATGGCGACGTTCAGGTCGAGATCGAGGCCGACGCCGCCGGTATCGAACTCGAACGTCCGGCCACCGCCCGGACGTCCGCCCCGGGCAGCACCGCCGAACATGCTGTTGAGGATGTCCTCGAAGCCTGCCCCGCCCGCGCCGCCGGGGCCGCCGCCCGTGCGGAAGGAGTAGGATTCGAACCCGCCGCCGGGCCCACCGGCGCGGCCGCGCGGGTCGCCGCCGGGAAAACCCTGGAAGCGCGGCTTTCCCTCGGCGTCGATCTCGCCGCGGTCGAACTTCTTGCGCTTGTCCTCGTCGCCGATGATCTCGTTGGCCGAATTGATCTCCGAAAAGCGCGCAGCCGCCTTCGGATCGTCCTTGTTGCTATCGGGGTGATGCTTCTTGGCGAGCTTGCGGTAGGCACCCTTGATCGCCGCAGCGCTGGCGCCCCGCGGCACCCCCAAGACCTCATAGGGGTCGCGCATACGTCGGGTCTCCTTCACGAGGATTCGGATTTTTCAGTTTAGAGCAGATCGCCCGCTTTGGCTTTATCTGGGAAGCCAGTTGCATTTTTGCAACTGCCCTGGAGAGCAACTTCCTGGGGGGCACCTAACTCTTGGTCCACGGCTTCAAGGTATGGATCTCCCATCGGCCACGATCGGCCTTGCACGCCGCGCCCTGCAGCCAGCTTTCGGAGCGGCCATTGACATAACTTGCGAGGAAATCCCGACAGGTACGACCGTCATCCGCGGAATAGGCCTGGGACAACGGCGTCACCGAACCCCTCGCCCCGGTTTCCGGGTTCTCCCAGGGCTGGCTGGAGTCCTTGCCGCCCTTGGTCAGCACGTCGGAGGCGGCGGTGCGGGCAAAGACGAGGTCGCTCTCGGTCGGCGCCGTCGGGCTGCCCACCTGCTTTCCCAGCGAACCGGTGGGGTCGCTGCCGTCCATTTTGGCGAATGCGGCGTCCAGCCGGGAAAGGCTGCAGCCCCCTGAGCCGAGACCGATTAGAATCAATGTCATGGCCGCCCCCGTGAGGCCGATCGCCGATAGGCCAACGCGTCCCCATGCCCTATATAGGGCGAGCCCGTATCGGGGCTGCAACGCGCTCCGGGACGCGAACGGACGCAATTGGGACTCCTGACATGACGGACACGACCTCCATCAAACACCCGACACCGTTAACATCGGGTGATTTTACCGCGGCCGAGGAACCGTTTGCGCTGTTCGGCGAGTGGTTCGCCGAGGCCGTGAAGTCCGAGCCGAACGATCCCAACGCGATGGCGCTGGCGACCGTCGATTCCGACGGGCTGCCGGACGTCCGGATGGTGCTGATGAAGGGCTATGACGCCGACGGCTTCGTGTTCTACAGCCACATCGCCAGCCAGAAAGGCCGCGAACTCGCCGCAAATCCCAAGGGGGCCTTGCTTTTTCACTGGAAGTCGCTGCGCCGCCAGGTTCGCATTCGCGGCAACGTATCTCCGGTAACCGCAGAGGAAGCCGACGCCTATTTCGCCACGCGCCCGAAGCAGGCGCAGATCGGCGCCTGGGCCAGCAAGCAGTCGCAGCCGCTGGAGAGCCGCTTTGCCTTCGAGCAGGCGATCGCGATGGTCGCCGCAAAACATATGATCGGCGACGTGCCCCGCCCGCCCGGGTGGAGCGGCTGGCGCATTCATCCGCAGCGTTTCGAATTCTGGCACGACCGCCCGTTCCGCCTGCACGACCGCATCGAATTCCGCCGCGACCCGCCTGACCGCGCGTGGTCGAAGGTGCGGCTATATCCCTGATTGATCGTCATGGCCGGGCGAAAGCGCGAAGCGCGTCTTCGTGTAAGATAACCCTGCCATCCACGACTTCTTATGCGACCAAGCAAGACGTGGATGCCCGGGACGAGCCCGGGCATGACGAAGAACGAGAGAACCTGCATGCCCCCTTCATCCAACGCGCCGCGGCGCACGCTGCTTCTGACCGGCGCCAGCCGCGGGATCGGCCACGCCACCGCGATCCGTTTCTCCTCCGCCGGCTGGCGGGTCATCACCTGCTCGCGGCATGCCTTTCCGGAAGTCTGCCCGTGGGGCGCGGGGCCGGAGGATCACATTGAGGTCGACCTCGCCGATCACGCCGACACTACACGCGCGATCTCGGAGATCCGCAGGCGGCTGGAGAACGACGAACTGCATGCGCTGGTCAACAACGCCGCGATCTCGCCGAAGGGCCCGGGCGGCGGCCGCCTCGGCACCATGGATACCGATATCGATACATGGAGCCACGTGTTTCGCGTCAACTTCTTCGCGCCGATCATGATGGCGCGCGGACTGATCGAGGAGTTGAAGCACGCCAGGGGTGCGGTGGTGAACGTCACCTCGATCGCGGGCTCCCGCGTGCATCCATTCGCGGGCGTCGCCTATGCGACCTCGAAGGCGGCGCTTGCTTCACTCACACGGGAAATGGCGTCCGATTTCGGCCGCGTCGGCGTGCGCGTCAATTCGATCGCGCCGGGCGAGATCGACACCTCGATCCTGTCGCCGGGCACCGAGAAGATCGTCGAACAGCAGATCCCGATGCACCGGCTCGGCACCCCCGACGAGGTCGCCAAGATCATCTACGTTCTGTGCACGGAGACCAGTTCTTACGTGAACGGCGCCGAGATCCACATCAACGGCGGCCAGCACGTTTAGAGCGTGACGAGATCTCGTAGGATGGGTAGAGCGCAGCAAAACCCATCGCTTTCCGCGCAGGGATTGATGGGTTTCGCTTCGCTCTACCCATCCTACGCGAACTCGCAAGTCCGCCAATCACTCGGCGTAGAATTTTCGCTGCGCCGTGCGCGGCGCAGTCGCCGCGACATTGAACGCGCTCGAGCACTCGTCCTCGTTCTCGCCGTCCGCCAGCGCCGCACCGCAGTGCCGGCAAAGCCGCGCCGGGAACGCCTGCAAATTGCCAACGACGCGGCCGTGCTGATAGCGCGCAAAATCGATGACGTTGCGTGACGTTATGTGTTTCTCAACCATGGTATCCTCGCGGCCAGAGAACACCTTATCGCAGACAAGCTTCGATCAATCGTTCAGTGCACCGCTCAAATTTTAGCGGTGGAATTGAGGCGCGCATCGCACGCAGGAAGGCGCCGATCTACAGCCACTTCTTCCATCTGAACAAAAGGTAAGGCAGCACGGCTGCCGCCAGCATCATTAACAGCGCCATCGGGTAACCATGCGGCCAATCGAGTTCCGGCATCGCCCTGAAATTCATGCCGTAGACCGAGGCGATCAGGGTCGGCGGCATCAGCACGACCGCCATCACCGAGAACAGCTTGATGATGTTGTTCTGCTCGAGATTGACGACGCCGAGCATGGCGTCGAGCGTGAAGGTGATCTTGTTGGAGAGATAGGAGGCATGGTCGGTCAGCGAAGCGACGTCGCGCTGCATGGTCTTGAGTTGCTCGCGCATGTCCTTGGACCATTTGATGCCTTCCACGACCGCCGACAGGAAGGTGACGACGCGGCCGATCGAGACCAGGCTCTCGCGGACCTTCGAGACCAGGTCGCCCTTGCGCCCGATCGCGATCAGGATCTGCGAATAGCGCTTGGCCTGGCCATGGCGTTCGCTTTCGGGCTCGAAGATGTCGTGGGAGACCTGATCGACCTCGGCGCCGGCGCGCTCCAGAATGTCGGCGCAGCGGTCGATCACCGCGTCGAGCAATTCCATCAGCACCATCTCGCCCGAGATCCCCGGCAGGCACGACCGGGCCAGCTTGTGCTCGACCAGCGCAAACGGCTTCGGCAAGTCGTACCGCACGGTCACCAGCCGGTGACCGGCCAGGATGAAGGTGACGGGCGTGGTCCGCGGCATGTCGCTGTCGGATTGGCACATCAGCGTCGCGGTCATGTAGCGCGCGCCGTTCTCGATATAGAGCCGGCTGGAAATCTCGATTTCCTGCATGTCTTCCCGGGTCGGCACCGCGATACCGGCCAACCGCTCCACCACGCGGTCCTCCTCCGACGTCGGATTGACGAGGTCGATCCAGATCACGTTGTCCGGTAATGCCGCCGAGGCCGTCTCCGGGAGCTTTTTCAGGCTGGATTCGGAGGGTGCATAGACTGAAAGCATAGGGAACTCCGGAACTGGCGCACTCTGTTATTTTGGTGCGTTTTCTTGGCACAAACCGGCATCGGGTTCGCCTGAAAACGCTGTGGCTAGCCAGCCGCACTAACCCGATTCTGGCAAGTGCCGGATGACTGGCGCATTAACCGGCGATCCATATTTGCGGCATCGGCGCGGCGCGGGCATGGCCCTGAACTGACAGCAGCCAATTCCTGCCCATAAATCAACCAGAAGCCACGGAACTTGCGGCATAAAAGCCACAGCCGGCCTCCCGCAGCGCCGAACGGGCGCGCAAAGACTGGCACAATTACCCGTTTTTGCGGATACTGGGGTTAATGGAATCGTCGCGTTTATGGCACAGGATTGTGGCTGCGGACGCAAGAGTTCGATTGGAATTATCATGTCGTCGCTGAAAGTTATGTTCGGGGTCATTGCCGCCGGCTTCATGCTGTCCGGCTGCATGCAGGCAACCACGTATCAGGCCGCGCCCGAGGCCACGCTCAAGCCGAGCGACAAGGCTCAGCTTGCCAAGGCGCGCTATGCTGCGGTTTCCCCGCCGGAACCCTTCCGCCGCGCCATTGTCGACTACCACCGCAAGGAACTGCCCGGCACCATCGTGGTCGATTCCGACAACCACTATCTGTACCTGGTGCAGGACGGCGGCAAGGCAATCCGGTACGGCGTGACCGTCGGCGAGGAAGCTCTCGCGTTCTCGGGTATCGCGCGCGTCGGCAACATGGCGGAATGGCCGAAATGGACGCCGACCGCCGACATTCACAAGCGGATCGAAGGTCTGCCGGCCTCGGTGCCCGGCGGCGTCGACAATCCGCTCGGCGCCCGTGCGCTCTATCTCTATCAGGGCAACCGCGACACCCTGTTCCGCATTCACGGCACCAACCAGCCGGAATATATCGGCGCATCGATCTCGTCGGGCTGCATCCGCATGACCAACGAGGACGTCATCGATCTCTACAGCCGCGTCAAGCAGGGCACGGTCGTCGTCGTGCTCGAACCCAAGCAGGGTGACTCGCCGTTCAATTCCAAGATGGCGCTGCAGGGCGGCGGCGGCGGCCCGATGACGCAATAACCGACGACGCTCTCGTCGCAGCCGATCATCAAGAGCGCCGGTTCTGCCGGCGCTTTTTCGTTGCCGGCTTCTCCTCGCGCACGGGCTCGGCCTCTTCCGTTTTTTCGTCGTCCGATTTCGCAGCGCCGGCCTTGTCGGCCGCAGGCTTGCGGGCCTCGGACTTGTCGGCCTCGGATTTGGCGGCGACTTCGCGCGGCGGCGCCTCGTCCGGCCGTTCGGCCGGCAGCAGCGGCGCGATCTGCGGCAGCGGATCCCACACGTTCCACTGGCAGATCCGGTAATTGCCGCGCCGCTCCATCAGGTCGAGATGGATATGGTCCTCGTGATACCCGTCCGAGCCGGGACCCAGCACCGTCGGAAAACGCGTGCAGGCCGAATGCAGCACGCTCTCGCGCACCTCGCGCGGCACGGTGCGATCGGTGAGCGAGACCGCACGGCCGTTGGCGAGCCTGAAGGCGCGGACGTCGAGCGCATTGGCGCGGCCGTGTTCGGACAGCCTGGCGCCTGCGACGCGGTTGCGGCCGCGGCATTCGTAGGAATCGAAATTATCGAGGTTGGAAATAGCGCTGCCGAGGCCGGCCGCAAGCGGCGCGATGTCGTTGCGAATCCACTCGGCCAGTGCGGATGCCATGGGACAGCGCAGGATGGCCGCAGGCTTCACCGAAACCTGCCGCTTGTCCGGCAGCACGATCGCCTCCAATCGCACCAGGTCCTCTCCCCCGCAGCCTCCGGCGCCATGGATATCGGGAATGCTGGGGGCAATGGCGATGGCGTCGGTCAGCGCCAGCCGGCAGGCCGACGGTTGCGGTACGGGGGCGGCCTGATCCTTCGGCTGGTCCTTGGGCTGGTCTTTGGACTGATCTTTGCGCTGATCTCCAGACTTGTCGTTCCGGGAGGCTGCCTGTTCCTGCTCAAGCTCGGCCGCCGGCGCCTCGGCCGGTCGCGGCATCGGCAGCGGCACCGCAGCGCGGCGGACCTTCCCGACCTTTCCGCGCGATCTCGGCGACGCGTCCCTGAACAGAATGTCCCACGGCGCCGCGCAGCAGCCTTTTTTCGCGTAGGCAGGCGCAGTTGGCATGCCAAGCAGGAGGCAGGTCGCGGCGACGGTAACCATTGCCGCTGCAATGCGGCCAAAGGCGCCATTAGCCCATTTTCGGCTTGCTTTCTGCGCGGTAAAGTTCATTTCAATTCCATGAACTTAAGCCTGATCCGCCGGCAAGGTTCGCGGATCGCGCGGCAACGAACAAACCGTTGGAGGGAAGTGCGTATGCTCGGATTGATGCAAGACTGGCCTTTGCTTTGTCACCGGATTATCGAACACGCGGCGAAGTATCACGGCACGCAAGAGGTCGTCACGCGGTCGATCGAAGGCCCCATTCATCGCACCAATTACGCCGAAATTCATGCGCGCGCGCTGAAAGTATCGCAACGGCTCGAGCGCGATGGCATCAAGTTCGGCGACCGCGTCGCCACCATCGCCTGGAACACCTGGCGCCATCTCGAAGTCTGGTACGGCATCATGGGGATCGGCGCGATCTGCCACACCGTGAATCCGCGGCTGTTCCCCGACCAGATCGCATGGATCATCAACCATGCGCAGGATCGCATCGTGATCACCGACATCACCTTCGTGCCGATCCTGGAGAAGCTCGCCGCCAGCATGCCGAGCGTCGAGCGCTACATCGTGCTGACCGACAAGGCGCACATGCCGCAGACCACGCTGAAGAACGCGGTCGCCTATGAGGACTGGATCGCGGAAGCCGACGGCAAGTTCAAGTGGAAGGATTTCGACGAGAACACCGCAGCCGCGATGTGCTACACCTCGGGCACCACCGGCGATCCGAAAGGCGTTTTGTATTCTCACCGCTCCAACGTGCTTCACGGGTTGATGGCCAACAATGTCGACGCCCTCGGCACCAGTGCCGCCGAGACAATGCTGCCGGTGGTGCCGTTGTTCCATGCCAACAGCTGGGGCATCGCATTCTCCGCGCCCTCGATGGGCACCAAGCTCGTGATGCCGGGCGCCAAGCTCGACGGTGCGTCGGTCTATGAGCTTCTGGACACCGAGAAGGTCACGCACACGGCCGGCGTGCCGACCGTGTGGCTGATGCTGCTCAACCACATGGCCGCAGGCAATCTGAAGCTGCCTCACCTGAAGAGCGTGGTGTGCGGCGGCTCGGCGATGCCGCGCTCGATGATCAAATCGTTCGTCGACATGGGCGTTCGCGTGCGCCATGCCTGGGGCATGACGGAGATGAGCCCGATCGGCACCGTCGCCGCGCTGAAGCCACCGTTTGCCGAACTCGCCGGCGAAGAGCGG
>DATCXE010000233.1:0-2552 GCA_036565985.1 Bradyrhizobium sp. | reverse complement strand
CGACTGGATCCGGGTGAAGGCGCCCGTGTCGCCGGGCTATGCGGCAACGCGCGCGATCATGCGCGAGAACGGCCTCGTCACCGTCTGCGAGGAGGCCGGCTGCCCGAATATCGGCGAGTGCTGGGCCAAGAAGCATGCCACCGTGATGATCCTGGGCGACACCTGCACGCGCGCCTGTGCCTTCTGCAACGTCAAGACCGGCCTGCCGGGTGCGCTCGATCCGGATGAGCCCGCCCATGTCGGCGCCGCCACCGCCAAGCTCGGCCTGGCGCACATCGTCGTCACCTCGGTCGATCGTGACGATCTTGCCGATGGCGGCGCGGCGCATTTCGCCGAGACCATCCGCGCGATCCGTGCCGCTTGTCCGCAGACCACGATCGAAGTTCTCACGCCCGATTTCCTGCGCAAGGAGGGCGCGCTCGACGTCGTGGTCGAGGCACGGCCCGACGTGTTCAATCACAATTTGGAAACCGTGCCCTCGCTTTATCTCTCGGTCCGTCCGGGCGCGCGCTACTTCCATTCGCTGCGGCTGTTGCAGCGGGTGAAGGAGCTCGATCCTTCGATGTTCACCAAGTCGGGCATCATGGTGGGGCTCGGCGAGGAGCGCAACGAAGTGCTCCAGGTCATGGACGACATGCGCTCGGCCGGCGTCGACTTCCTCACGATCGGGCAATACTTGCAGCCGACCCGCAAGCATCACGAAGTCGTGCGCTTTGTTCCGCCGGATGAGTTCAAGGCGCTGGAGACTATTGCCTACGCCAAGGGCTTCCTGATGGTCTCGGCCTCGCCGCTCACACGCTCGTCCCATCATGCCGGCGAGGACTTCGCGCGCCTGAAGGCGGCGCGCAAGGCGACGTCGAACCTGCCTTAATGCCTCGCTTCTCCACCAGGCGCCAAGTCAGCCACGCCGCGTCGGACATGTTCGACCTGGTGGCGGACGTGGAGAAATACCCGCAGTTCGTGCCGATGTGCAGCGCCATGAAATTGCGCAGCCGGACGGAGAAGGCTGAGGGCGTCACCGAGGTCGTCGCGGCCATGACAGTCGCCTACAAACTGATCCACCAGACCTACACCAGCCGCGTCACCCTCGACCACCCCAACTTCACCATCAAGGTCGAATACCTCGACGGCCCGTTCAGCCACATGCAAAACCGTTGGGAGTTCCATGCGCGCGAGGGCAATGCGTGCGAGGTGGAGTTCTTCATCGACTACGAATTCAAGAGCCGCACGCTGTCGATGCTGATGGGGGCAATGTTCGAGACCGTCTTCCGCCGCATGGCTGCGGCCTTCGAGAAGCGCGCCGATCAGGTCTACGGCAAGTAGCAAAGAGGCCGGAAAGGCCTGCACCCCAATCGTTTCCAACGCCGTGATGGGGCGCCCGGTTCCGGCTGGGCCCGCGCAGAAGATTTTCTTGACGCGACACAAGTTCGCCAACATGACCGCTTCCAATGTCGAATGGGGGAGGGGGCTTACGCTCCGTTCTTTTAGAAAGAGGAGACCCCTCCATGTGCGACTATAGTCTGCACGCGCTAGCAAGCCGGCCGGCCAGAGTCGGCGACCGGCTGGTTTCATGCTCTTTCGACGGCACCTATACCCGCGGTTTTTGCGCCGTCGGCGAGCCCAGGGTTGCTATCTGCCTGGCGCCCGGAACGGAATTGGCTTTCGAGTGCGAAGTAGAGACCGATCATCCGTTCAAGCGTCTGCTGCCGTCGCTCGGCTTCGGCCAGACGGGCGCAGTCGTCGCCCGCTTCCGCCGGGTCAACATGACGCGGCCTGACCAGCATCATGATGCGCTCGAGTTTGCAAACGGCCGCATTGTGCTGGTGACGCGGCTGAGCAAAGGCCAGTGCGCCACGGTATTGCAACTGCCGGCCGCACCCGTTCGTGTCGAGCCTTCGCATACGGAGACGACCGAGCGGCTTCCGGAGCATGATCCGGCTACGGCTTGAGTTGAATAGCTTGGCCTCAGCGGCCAGGCGCGAACTCCGGCGGCCCCTGTGCCGGCGACGGCGCGGAGGCCGACCGGAAGTGTTCAGCCTCGATCCGCAGCGTTCCCAACGCGGTTGGGATCAGCACGCGGACCGGGGCGAGCGTGCTTGTGCCTTCGATCGGTGCAAACCAAATTTCCATGTCCCGCCGGCTGGCGACGTATTTGACCAATAAACTGCCGGATCGGTAGCCGGCGATCGGACGCAGCACGACACCGCAGACCAGCACCGGCCCCGCGTATCCGCTCGCGATCCTCACCTGATCGTTACGCTTGTAGGACAGCGCGAGATCGTAACGTCGCCTCCCGTCGAAGATCATCAGCCGCTGGTCGCAATTGACCGGATCCAATTGATTGCTGCCTTGCGCGGCGGTGATGAGCACCGCGCTGAGCGGATCGGCGACGCCGAATTTGTCCGCCGCATTCACGGGCACGGTGTCGGGAGCCGGCGGCATGCCGCGAAGGATCTGCTCGCGGGCAAACCCGTTCTCGAAGACAATGCGGAGTTCGGTGTCGCCGTCCTCATCGAGGATATGGGAGGCGAAATCGGTCGGCCGCAGATGGC
>DATCXE010000672.1:0-17559 GCA_036565985.1 Bradyrhizobium sp. | reverse complement strand
ATGTGGCCGCCGGTGATGTGGCCGAGCAGCGATCCCAGCGCCGTGGTAACGGGCGGCGGTTCGAGCGACATCGCCCGCGCATTGGCCGCGGCATAGAGACCGGCGATCAGGCCGATGCTGGCGGATTCGACGTAGCCCTCGCAGCCGGTCATCTGGCCGGCAAAGCGGAGCCGCGGCTCTGCGCGCAAGCGCAATTGCCCGTCCAGCAGCTTTGGCGAGTTGAGGAAGGTATTGCGATGCAGGCCGCCGAGGCGTGCGAATTCAGCGTTCTCGAGCCCGGGAATGGTGCGGAACACGCGCTGCTGCGCGCCGTAGTTCAACTTGGTCTGGAAGCCGACCATGTTGTAGAGCGTGCCGAGCTTGTTGTCCTGGCGCAGCTGAACGATCGCGTAGGCCTTGACGGTCGGGTTGTGGGGATTGGTGAGCCCGACCGGTTTCATCGGCCCGTGCCGCAGGGTTTCCGGGCCGCGCTCGGCCATCACTTCGACCGGAAGGCAACCGTCGAAATAGGGCGTGTTGGTCTCCCAATCCTTGAAATCCACCTTCTCGCCGGCCAACAGCGCGGCGACGAAGGCGTCGTATTGCTCCTTCGTCATCGGGCAGTTGATGTAGTCGGCGCCGGTGCCGCCGGGGCCGACCTTGTCGTAGCGCGACTGAAACCACGCCACCGACATGTCGATGGAATCCTTGTGCACGATCGGCGCGATCGCATCGAAGAACGCCAGCGCGTTCTCGTCGGTCAGTTCGCGGATGGCGTCCGCCAGCGGGGCCGAGGTGAGGGGGCCGGTTGCGACGATGACGTTGCCCCATTCGGCCGGCGGCAGGCCGGCGATCTCGCTTCTCGCGATCTCGATCAGCGGATGGTCTTGCAGCGCTCTGGTCACGGCCGCGGAAAACCCGTCGCGGTCGACCGCCAGCGCTCCGCCGGCGGGCACCTGATTGGTGTCGGCGGCCCGCATGACAAGCGAGCCCAGCCGGCGCATCTCGGCATGCAGCAGGCCTACGGCGTTATTGGCGGCGTCGTCCGAGCGGAAGGAATTTGAGCAGACCAGTTCGGCGAGGCCTTCCGTGCGGTGCGCCTCGGTCATCCGGACCGGGCGCATCTCGTGCAGGACGACGCGAACGCCTGCGTTGGCGATCTGCCAGGCGGCTTCCGAGCCGGCGAGGCCGCCGCCAACCACGTGGACGGTATCAGTTTGGGGAGTGCTGGAAATCATGCGCGCAGGGTTAGCGCGTTTTCACGCCAAGCGCACCTGCCCAAGCCCACCTGCCAATGCGTTTTCGAACGATGCAACGATGCCGGTCCGTGCGTAAAAGCGAGTTCGCATCAAAGCGCGATTGGTGCGGCCGGCAGGAACGGCAACGCCCGCAGCGAGGCGGGCGTTATCCGTTCAACAGGCGGCTGATCCGGGATCAGCCGTTATAGGTACCGCTGGCAACGCGCGGAATGTCCGAACGATCGAGGCCGATATCGGCCAGTTCGCGATCGCTGAGCTGGGACAGTTCGCTGACATTGCGCTGATAATCCCGGAGTGCCTGGATCATGCGGATGAGCGAGAGAAGCATGGTAGTCTCCTTGCAGTTTCGATTCAGCCTTTGAAGGCGGCCTCATCGTTGAAATGAATATAGCTCGGATTCCGCACTGCAGAAGTTCCAATGCTGCGATGCAGCTAGACCCTCAATGCATGGCTAAAGTAATATCCGCTTAACGTTTCGGCATGCCTGTCCAAACGCTCGGCAGGGGAACCCTTTCAGCGTCTCGACCAGGCTCGTAAAGCTTGAAAATCACAGGATTATTGCCATCTGGATAAAGCGTTACCAGCCGGCTGGAGCGGTAGTTGGAGGCCCGTCAATGAGCCGCCAAAGCAGATAAATCGTGCTTTCAGGGGACAGATTTTGGAATTTTCTTATGCGTTGATCGCATGAGATATAAATATGAATATGTAATCAATTTTTGATGATGCGCGAGCCTTTGCACTGCCCTCAGACAGCCGGACGTTGCTCAACCAGAGCGCCGGGCACCATCGTGCGTTGCTACGTTACCGGATTGTAACGAAAAAGGGCGGTTGCGCATGAGGCCCTTGCGTTCCGCGCTCAACTCCTCGCGCGAAGTTCATTCCGAGGTTTCCCTTCTCCGGGGAACAATCGCTTTCGCAGACCGGCAATGATGCCGATTCTGTCCAAAAGCAAAAAGGGACGTAAAATGCTCAACAAACTGCTCGTAGCCTCGGCAATGGCTGCCATTGCTTACGCCGTCGTTCCAGCCAACGCTGCGAAAGTCAGCGCGGGTTGCAGCGGCGACAACCTCGGCAAGACTGAAGCCATGATCGAGACCATGGCGGATGGTGAGGGAAAGATCGCCGCTCAGAAGGAAATTGCGGCCGCCCAGGATGCCATGCTGAACGGTAAGATGGGTGTCTGTGCGTCACATCTGAGCAAGGCGATGCACGTCGGTACGATGAAGTAGTTTGGCCTGCAAAGGGCCGGTCGGTTTGAGATCGGCCCTTTGAATTTTTCAGTTCAGGGAGCGCGCGAAAGCTGCGTGGCGAAATAGCCGATCGTCTTCGCGTAAACCTCGCTCTTGTTCCATTCCTTGATCACCGCGAAATTGGCGCTGCCGGGCTCCCAGTCCTTGCCCCGTTGCCAGCCATGGCCGGCCAGGAAGTTCGCCGTCGAGGCCAGCACGTCCGGCGGGCTGCGCAGGAGATCCCGGCGTCCATTGCCGTCGAAATCTACGGCGAACTTGACATAGGATGACGGCATGAACTGGGTCTGGCCGATTTCGCCGGCCCAGGCGCCGCGCAGCTCCTGTGGCGCGATGTCTCCGCGTTCGACGATGCGAAGCGCGTCCATCAGCTCGGCCTTGAACATGTCGGTGCGGCGGCAATCATAGGCGAGCGTCGCCAGTGCGCGGATGGTTGGAAATTTGCCGATGTTGACGCCGTAATCGGTTTCCAGCCCCCAGATCGCCACCAGCACCTCGCCGGGAACGCCATAGGCCTGTTCGATACGCGCGAGCACCGAACCGTACTGCTTGAGCATGTTGGCGCCACGCGTCAGCCGCGGCGGCACCATGCGACCGGAAAACTCCTCGAAGCTTTGCGTAAAGACCTTTTGCGACTGGTCGCGGGACAGCACCGTCTTGTCGATGTTGACGCCGGCCAGGCCCGTCTGAATGGCGGATGCCGAGATGCCCTTGGCGGCAGCTTCCTTCTTGAAGTCCTCGAGCCAGGCGTCGAACGAGCCGGTCCCGCAGGGCGCCGCGAGCGAGGGCGTTGCAACGCTCAGCAGCAGCGCAGCCAAGGTCAACGCGCGAATGGAAAAGCGACAGGTCATCGTGTCGTTCGCTCCAAGGTCGATTTGCCAATCGACGCCAGTGTCGAAACCACATCGAATGTTCGCAGCAAGAGCGGCCAAAACATGGCTTCTCATCATGGCTTCGGATGCATTGCCGTCCGCACGGTCAATTCATCGTTAACCCGCCATCAGGGTCGCCAGGCGTCCGGTACGGCAAACCGCCGGTCGGCTGACCGGCGGTTTGTCAAATCGAGTTCCCTTGCGCCTTACTTGTACCGCCACGGGAAAAGGTTCGCCGGGAAATCGGCAGCAGGCTTGCGCTCGCGCGGCGCGAGGGGCGGAAGCGGTTGCGGATTGAGTTCCGGTTCGATCGTCAGCCGATAGAGATGCCAGGTCGCGTGCCCGAGCAGCGGAATGACGACGGCGAGGCCGAGGAAGGCCGGCAGCGATCCCGCCACCAGCAGCGCCGCGACGATCAATCCCCAGGCCGCCATCGGCACGGGATTTTGCGCCATCGCTCGCAGCGAGGTCACCATCGCATCGCCGGCGCCGGCATGACGATCGAGCATCATCGGGAATGACACCACACTGATGCACAGTGCGACGAGGGCGAACAGGAAGCCGACGCCGCAGCCAACCACGATCAGCCACCATCCCTGCGGCGTCGTCAGCACACGCGTCGTGAAATCGGAAATGCCGGTCGCGCCTTCATAGCCGAACGCGGCGATATAGATCGCCTGCGCGGTCGCTACCCAGGTCACGAACAGCGCCAGCAACAGCGCGCCCAGCCCGAGCATGGCGCCGAACGACGGTGAGCGCAGCACTTCGAGCGCATCCCATGCGGTCGCCTGTTCGCCACGCTCGCGGCGGCGGCTCAGTTCATAGAGCCCGATCGCAGCGAATGGACCGAGCAGCGCAAAGCCTGCGGCGAGCGGAAACAGCAGCGGCAGTACGGAGTAGCCGAGTACGGTCCGCGCCAGCATAAGGCCGAGCACGGGATAGATGACGCACAGGATAATGGCGTGGCTTGGTACGGCCTTGAAATCTTCCCAGCCGCGCCGCAGCGCCTCATGGAGATCGGTGAGGCCGATGGTTCGGATAACCGGCGCGGCTGCGGTGTCTGGTCCGCTCTGCGCCATCGATGTGACGTTGCCGTGATAGGTGGCCATGGTCGCTGTCTCCCTCGCGGCCGCATCTAGCGTCAACCGAAAGACGCGCATGCGCCGTTTCATAAAACGATCACGATCAGGCCAGACGCGAAGACAGGATGATGGAACTGGCTATGTCGCGAACTGAACAGACAGCGTACTCCCAAACAGGGGCAAACGCACTCACGCTTCAGTGAATGTTGCATTGGCAAGTCACGTCGGGCTGGCTAAACTCGTTAACGATACCGGCGTGGTGCTGCCGGTCAAACAGTGCCGCCAGAGAGTCTAACTTTCTTCAAGTCACCCCATCTTCAGTACATTGGGAGCGAACGATGAGCATTTTCGGAAAAATCATGGGCGCAATTTTCGGCACCAAGGCGGATGCCGCGCCGGCCGGCGGCGGTGCGGCTGCGGACGCGGGATCGTCTGGCGGATCGGCGGGTGGCTCGGCGGCACCTGCGGCCGCGACGGTCGACGTCGCGCCGATCCTGGACAAGGCGGTTGCCGCCAAAGGCGAGAAGCTGGCATGGCGCACCTCGATCGTCGACTTGATGAAGGCGCTGGACATCGATTCCAGCTTTGCCGCGCGCAAGGAACTGGCGAAGGAGCTCGGCTATACCGGCGACAGCAGTGATTCCGCCAGCATGAACATCTGGCTGCACAAGCAGGTGATGGCCAAGCTTGCTGCCAATGGCGGCAAGCTGCCGCCTGACATCAAGCACTGATGCATCGTCAGGTTCTGTGTCGTCAGGTTCAGTCGTGCAAAGGCCCGCGGTAACGCGGGCCTTTTTTTGCTTTTACGCGACCGCGTGACGGCGCATGGCGCTTGAACGCTTCATTGCAATTCAACAATGGCGATACGTCATCCCGCCAGATCGGCAAACTCCGGGTTCTTGCGCAGATAATCGACCACGAAGCCGCAGCCGGCGATGACCTTGCGTCCGTCGGCGCGGATCAATTCGAGCGCGCCCTTGATCAGTTCCGAGGCGATGCCTCGGCCTCGCAAGGCGCGCGGAGTTTCGGTGTGGGTAATGACGACCGCCGCCGGGGTCACGCGATAGTTCGCGAATGCCACCGCGCCTTCGACGTCGAGTTCGAAGCGGTTTTGAGCCTTGTTGTCGCGAACGCCAGCCATGCGGGTGATTCCCTGTGATTTACCTTTGCATGTAGGGCCGTGAATCGGGCAATGCAAACCGCGACGAGCCTGGGAACTCTCCCGACGGGGACTGGCTGAACGCGCAATAAGTCGCACCGGGCAAGCAGGTAGTCCGCACAATATCGTCGTTGGCGGGCCTTGCAGGCGGGAGCGAAGTTCCTAATTGTTTTCCAAGACATACGCCCCGATGCGGCCGGCTCTGGTCCGAAATCGGAAGTGTTGTGATCGCGGGCCGCTGACGTATGCCTCTTTGCAAGGGGAGGTTTACAATGTCGGATTTTCGCTTCTTCAGTACGCATCGATCCTGGGAAGACTGGCTCGGCATGCTGCTCGGCGTGCTGATCGTGGTTTCGCCCTGGTTTCCGTTCTCCAGCCATGACGTGATGGACGCCGAACGCAGCACCATGATTCTCAATACGTTCGTGGTTGGCATGCTGATCTTTGGGCTGGCCCAACTCGAATATGTCGCGCTGCAGCGTTGGGAGGAGGTGGGGGAAATCGTGCTTGGCCTCTGGCTGATCGCGTCTCCCTTCATCTTCGGCTATTCCGGTGACGAGATGCTCCGCATGTGGCACATCGTGCTCGGTGGAATTGCCGTTCTCCTCGGTGCGCTACAGCTATGGCAGGATTGGCGGCTGAGCGATCAGGAACTCGCCAACCATTCGCAGTAGTACAGTATCGGTCCGCCGGCATATCGCAGCCGGCGGGCTCTGTGGTTCATACATTAGGATTTGAGCGAGGCGGCGAGGATGCTGCGGACCGACCATGGCCTTCCGTCAGCGCTGCCCTTGATGTCGTCGATCTTCCACTGGCTGTCCTCCCGGACGAGATGGTAGCGCACCGTCTGGTCGGCCGGCTTCGGCCGCGGGCCCTGATGGCCTTCGATGGTGACCGCGATCGTTGCCCTGTCGCCTTCCTGCTTCTCGGCGCTCACCTGGAACGATTTGACGTCCGGGTCCTGCGAGTTGGTGACGGGATCGAAATCGATCGGCCCGGCCTCGCCCTTGCGTGTGCGGGCGTCGGCCCTGGCCCAGAGTGCGGCCAGCGATTTCGACAGATATTTGCTCCGCGCTATCTTGTTGCCGACCACGAAGTTGCCGCCGCCGTCGCCCTTGCCCTGGGCCGCGCGGGTGTAGATTCCGGTGACGATGCCGGCGGGATCATCCGCCGGCGGCTTGGCTAGCGCCGGGTGCGCCAACGCGGCGGCAAGCAGGCCGGCAGTTCCCGACAAAATCAGTTCTCGACGGCCGATCATTCGATCCCTCATATCGGTGGCGCAGGGTTATGGACGGCGATGCCTGGCTGGATCATGGTGAGACTTGCAACGTTCGGGGGAGAAGATTATGGCCAACGAAAAAGGGCCGAATATCAAGAAGAAGCAGAAATGCAAGAATTGCGAGGGCAAGGGGCTGCTGAAGAGGGGCGACAGGGTCGTCAAATGCCAGCGCTGCAAGGGGACAGGCGTGCGGTGACGGCTGGCCGCGGTGGATTTGAGTTGGCGCCGGGCCTTCTGCTATCGTTGGAATAAGGTGTTTGATGTCTTATCGCAAAACGTGATGGTGGAATAGCTGTGACCGAGGCCGTAACGAATGCCGCCCCGCGCGGCGGACTGGCGCGGATGTCGCGCCGGGTGATGAATCTCGCGCACATGCTGACCCAGAACGCCCGCCGCCACGGCGACCGGATCGGCTTCATCTGGGGCGACAGATCCTGGACCTGGCGCGAGATCGATTCCGCGGTCTCGGCGCTCGCGGCGGCGTTGGCGGCGCGGGGCGTCGTCAAGGGCGACCGCGTCCTGGTGCATTCCAAGAATTGCGACGAGATGTTCTGGTCGATGTTTGCGGCGTTTCGTCTGGGCGCGGTTTGGGTGCCGACGAATTTCCGCCTGATGCCGGACGAGGTCGCCTATCTCGCCACCGCCTCCGGCGCGAAAGCGTTCCTGTGCCACGGCGATTTCCCCGATCACGCCACGGCTGTTGCAAATCCCGCGCTCGAATTCATCTGGCGGATCGGCGAGGGCGATTTCGGCGAGAAGTCGGTGAGCGGGGCGATCGCCGACCATGCGGGCGCCAGGGTTGAAAACACGGCGGTCGACTATGACGACCCCTGCTGGTTCTTCTTCACCTCGGGCACGACAGGACGCTCCAAGGCGGCGGTGCTGACCCATGGCCAGATGGCCTTCGTCGTTACCAACCATCTGGCCGACCTCACGCCCGGCACGACGGAGACCGACGCTTCGCTGGTGGTCGCGCCGCTATCGCACGGTGCCGGCGTGCACCAGCTCATGCAGACCGCGCGCGGAGTGCCGACCATCCTGCTGCCGTCGGAAAAATTCGACATCGCGGAAGCGTTCCGGCTGATCGAGAGGCATCGCGTCAGCAACATCTTCACCGTGCCAACGATCCTCAAGATGATGGTCGAGCATCCTGCCGTCGACAAATACGATCACTCCTCGCTGCGCTTCGTGATCTACGCAGGCGCGCCGATGTACCGCGAGGACCAGAAGGCGGCGCTGAACAAGCTGGGCCCGGTGCTGGTGCAGTATTTCGGTCTCGGCGAAGTCACCGGCAACATCACGGTGATGCCGGCCAATCTGCACGATATCGAGGACAGCCCGCAGGCCCGCATCGGCACCTGCGGTTTCGAGCGCACCGGCATGCAGGTCTCGATCCAGGGCGACGACGGGCGCGAGTTGAAGCCGTTCGAGACCGGCGAGATCTGCGTCATCGGCCCGGCCGTATTCGCCGGCTACTACGACAACCCCGAGGCCAACGCGAAGGCGTTCCGCGACGGCTGGTTCCGCACCGGCGATCTCGGCCACATGGACGAGGAGGGTTTTGTCTACATCACCGGCCGCGCCTCGGACATGTACATCTCCGGCGGTTCGAACATCTATCCGCGCGAGGTCGAGGAGAAGATTCTGACCCATCCTGCGATCGGCGAGGTCGCGGTGCTCGGCGTGCCCGACCCGTTCTGGGGCGAGGTCGGCGTTGCCGTCTGCGTCGCGCGCGAAGGCGCCGGTGCGGTGAACGAAGCGGAGCTGGCGGCGTTCCTCGCGCCGAAGGTGCCGCGCTACAAGATGCCAAAGCGCTTCTTCTTCTGGGAGGCGCTGCCGAAATCCGGCTACGGCAAGATTCCGAAACGGCTGGTGCGCGATGAACTCGAGGCGCGCGGTTTGCTCGAACTGGTCGCGAAGTCGACGGGTAGTTGAGCGGATGCGCAGCATTGCCCAGCCCGGCGCAGCGGTGCCCGAACGTATTCAATGGGTCGAGGCACGGGGGCGCGCGTTTTCGTTCACGCTTGCCGCGGGCCTGCCGCTGCTGGAGGCCGCGCGCCGCGGCTTTGCGGAGGCCGGGTTTTCCGGCGGCGTGCTGAACATGCGGGGAGGGGCGCTCGGGCCCTTTGCCTATGTGATGCCGGCGCTTTCGAAGACCGGCGCCAACGCTGCGTTCTACAGCGACACGTTCCGCCCCTCCGGCATCTCGCGCCTCAAGCTCGGGGCCATGACGCTCGGCGAGCGTGACGGCGCGCCGTTCTTCCATTGCCATGGGCTGTGGACCGAGACCGATGGTGATCTTCACGGCGGTCACATTCTCCCCGAGGAAAGTATCATCGCCGAATCGTTTGAAGTGCAGGCGTTCGGCATCGACGGCGCCATGTTCGTTGCCGAGCCGGATGCGGAGACCAATTTCAAGCTGTTCGGACCGGTGGCCCGCGCGGTGACCTATGCCAGAACCACAAGCCGAGCCTTTGCGCTGCGGCTGCGGCCGAACCAGGATTTCGCCGCCGCGCTGGAGAGTTTCTGCCTGCAGCACAGCATCCTGCGTGCGCGAATTCACGGCGGTGTGGGCTCCACCATCGGCGCGCATTTTTGCGACGGCCGCAGCGTCGTGCCGTTCGCGACCGAGCTTGCAATCAAGGCTGGTGGCATCGCCCCCGGCGCTGACGGCACGCTGCAGGCGGAACTCGATGTCGCGCTGGTCGATTATCTCGGCGGCATCGCCGAAGGCCGACTCGTGCGCGGCGACAATCCGGTGCTGATGACGATGGAACTGGTGCTCGAGGTGGTGTGAGGCGCCGCCTTGTCTTCCCAAGACGCGGTGTCATGCCCGCGCATGCGGCGCCTTACCGGTCAATCAGGGCTGTCTCCGAATACTGGGTCACCCGCTTTCGCGGGTGACGATGATTGACGTAGGGGTGGAGCCCGGTGTTCGCGGAGCCCGTTTCACCGGAAGTGATAGTTCACGCCAACCTTGATGGTGTGGAAGTCGATGGTGCCGGAGTCAAACACGTCGCCGCCGAGATTGTAGGCCTTGCTGCCGAGGCTGGTGAACATGTATTCGCCCTTCGCCGACCAGTTCGGCGTGAACAGATATTCGAGGCCGCCGCCGATGGTGTATCCGGTATGAGACTGGCTATCCGAAATCGCCACGCCGAGCGCGGGTACTGAAATGGAGTCCTTTCTGTTGGCCCACGCAAAACCACCCTTGGCGTAGAGGAGGGCCGCATCCATTGCGAAGCCCGCACGGCCGGTCACGCTGCCGAACGAGTTGATCTTGAGTTCCTCCGTGGCCAGTACGCCGCCGCCGATGTCTGCGGTGAGGCTGTCCTTGATGCTGGCGCCGGCGGCATCCACTTCGATACCGAAAACGAACTGACTGCCTGGGAATTGCCAGTTGTAGCCGACGGTGCCGCCGCCAAAGCCGCCGCTAGCGTCCCCACTGTCCCAGCCATAGCCGCCCATCGCGCCGATATAGAAGCCGGACCAATTATACGCCGGAGACACCATTGGCGGCGGCGGCGGGGCCTTGTACGGCCGCGCTTGCATATCGGCCGCCGAGGCCGCGGTCGCGACCGAAAGCAGAGCGGCAGCTAAAAGTAGTCGATTCATAATTGTATCCCCATAAGTTGAACAATCGAGTTGCACGTGGCCCCATAGCGAACGGATCGCACCGGCGAGGGTGACGTATCGTTGGAAGTGAGCGGTGATTGCGCCCCGAGAGAGTCGTCTGCAAGCGACGTCGTGCGGAGTGTGAACGGCGCTCGCGTGTTAACCATACGTTTTGCAGGGGGGCGAAAGTTGGACCGAAGCGAGACAGGTCATTGACGCTGTCAGGTTTGCATTTCGACAGCGATGCGGCGGCATGCGTGACCGGCAAGCGACGAGAAACTGACATCGTTGTTGGCATCTGCGACATTGTGCAGCAACTGCTCGGCGCAAAACTGACGTGCGTCGCGGCGAAGCAGATCGTCATCCCCGCGAAGGCATCCAGTACGCCGCGACCTATCGGTTCGGTCACAAACATCTCTGGAGTACATCACCGCAACTTGCGAACGTGAACGTTGATGTCGAGATCGATCGCGCTGACGCAGGTTTGCGTCGTACAGTGTGAGCTGCCTTCGTGCCAGCGGCCGTAGCGCGTGCGGGCATCGCTGACATTTGCCAGTTTCAGGCAGCGCCATTGCGGTAGCGGCCCTGAGCTTTCGCCAGCGAACTGCCAGGCCAGTACGACCTCTTCGCCGCTCTTGTTGGTGCCGATGATATGCGGGCAGAGTTCGCGGACCCGGCCGTCATACCGGCACACGACTTGCTGCTCGTGAAGGATGGCTTTGCGGAAGAGGGTGTAGGCAACGCTTGGCATTTGTGAGGGCGCCATCTAGGATTGTGTGACACTACCTGTATAACCGTAGCGAACGGCTTTGTTTCCCCGGAATTCGACCCATGGCCTCGCGGCGCAACCGCCCGATCAATCTGCCGGCGCCGTATCTCAAGCGCATCTGGCTCGAGCCGTCGCGGATCACCGATCGCGGAGCCTATCCGTTCTGCCTGCCGTTGCTGCGCGACGATTTCGAATTGAGTTTCGATCGCGCGATCACCATCATCGTCGGTGAGAACGGGACCGGAAAATCCACCTTGCTCGAAGGCATCGCCGTGCTCGCGGGTTATGACGAAGCCGGCGGCGGCAAGGGTTACATGCCGGTCGACCATTCGGAGGCGGTCGAGAAGATGGGCGGAACGCTGTCGACGGCGCTTCGCGCGAGCTGGCTGCCGAAAATCACCAACGGATGGTTCTTTCGTGCCGAGAGCTTCTTTTCAGTCGCTCGATATCTCGATGAAGCGGCCATCGGATCGGGTGGTCCGCCGCCGGACTTCCTCTCGCACTCCCACGGCGAGGGCTTCTTGCGCTTCTTCGAAGAGCGTTGTCAGCGGCAAGGCATCTTCATCTTCGACGAACCGGAATCCGCGCTTTCGCCCGCGCGCCAGATCGAGTTCCTGAAGCTGATGCGGCGGATGGAGAACATCGGCCACTGCCAGATCATCATGGCCACGCATTCGCCCATGCTGATGGCGTTCCCGAACGCGACGCTGCTGCGGCTGACAAAATACGGGCTGGAGCCGGTGACGGTGAAGGACACCGACCACTATAAGGTCATGCGCGAGTTCTGCGAGGACCCCGCGGGGTTTGTGGAAGCGGCAATGGAGGAGTGAAGCCGAGTTGCCTTCGTCCGGGCGCGCGGTCGCGCCATCCGATGCCCGGCTGATTTTCGTACGTCGAGCGGGCCCACCCGGGTTCGACTGTGCTATCATCCAGGCCAGACAAGGGAAGACAGGAGGTCACCATGCCTCATACCCTGGTGCCCAGTGATCGTGTCGAGCATGTTTGCGTCTACGGACGCGATGGCAAAAAGCTCGGTTCGATCGAACGCCTGATGCTCGACAAGGCCAGCGGAACGGTAGCCTACGCCGTGATCAAGACCGGAGCGCTGCTCGGCAGTCACCATCATTGCCCGATCCGGTGGGACGCGCTGCGGTTTGATCCCGCGCGTCAGGCCTACCAGACCGACGTGACGCCGGAAGACCTGCGCGCCGGTCCGTCCGAACTCGATGACGACACCTTCGACTGGGGTGATCGGTCGCGACCGCATCCGCATTACTGGACGGTGTAGGGCAGTTGGCCGAAATCGTAGCCGCCGCGTGGCGCGGACCTGCAAACAAAAAGCCCCGGAAAACCGGGGCTCAGTTTGCTGGAGCGTGGTTGTCCGTCGCCGACCGGTTCGGGACAACCACGCCGGCATCTCAATTGAAGTGATAGTTGATGCCGACCTTGACGGAGTTGAATTCGGCGGTGCCGGAGTCGAGGGCGAGGCCAAACAGGTTATAAGTCTGGCTGTCGAGGTGCGTGAACATGTACTCGGCCTTGGCGGACCAGTTCGGCGCGAACATGTATTCGACGCCGCCGCCGATGGTGTATCCGGAATGGATCTTGCTGTCCGAATTGGTAACGCCGAGTACGGTCGCTGAGAACTTGTTGTCAACCCAGGCATAGCCGCCCTTGGCGTAGAACAGTGCCGCATTTGCCGCGACGCCGACACGGCCGGTGACGCTTCCAAGTGCGTTGACCTTGTCTTCCGCCGTGACTACCGTGTTACCGATGATGCCCGTCGCGCTGTCCTTGATGCTGGCGCCGGCGGCATCGACCTCGATACCGAACACGAACTGGCTGCCCGGGACCTGCCAGTTGTAGCCGACCGTGCCACCCCCGAAGCCGCCGCCGTTGCTGTTGTCAAAGGCATAGCCGCCCATCGCGCCGATATAGAAGCCGGACCAGTTGGTCGCCGGAGACAGCGGCGGCGCCTTGGTGTAGGGCCGCGCCGCGAGATCGGCGGCCGAGGCTGCGGTCATCAGCGAAAGGACAGCCGCGCCTGCAAGAAGTAGTCTCTTCATTACTTATCCCCTGTAGTTGAGGACACGGAAGAAACATCTTGCGGCCTGGCTTACAAGCGTTACGCCATAGTGGGGTACCGTTTTGGTCAAAGCTGCGACAATCGCGCCACACCTATGTACCGCATGAGATGAATCACTTGGTTGAATCGTGCTAGCAAGGTTTGAGCCTGCTGGGGGGATCGCCATGCAATACTAAAACGGTTGGCCCTCGGGTTGCGTCGAAATAGTCTTCGATCAAGACAGCTGATCCGACGCTACCCAAGAGATCGTTGAGGGCAAGAATGTTACTCAATTCTGTCGCGCCCCTTGCAGGTCACTCCGCCGCCTCGCTCGCGCTGCTGCTCTTCCGCGGCTTGCCGCTCGCCTTCTTCAGCACCGGGGCCAAGAACTTCCCCGTATAGCTTCGCGGCGCTTTCACGATGTCCTCCGGCGGGCCCCAGGCGACGATTTCGCCGCCGCCGTCGCCGCCTTCGGGGCCGAGGTCGATCACCCAGTCGGCGGTTTTGATGACTTCGAGGTTGTGCTCGATCACGACAACCGTGTTGCCCTGCGACACCAGCTCGTGCAGCACTTCCAACAGTTTCGCGACGTCGTGGAAATGAAGTCCGGTGGTGGGTTCGTCGAGGATGTAGAGCGTGCGGCCGGTGGCGCGCTTTGACAATTCCTTGGCGAGTTTGACGCGCTGCGCTTCGCCGCCGGAGAGCGTCGTCGCCTGCTGGCCGACGTGGATGTAGTCCAGACCGACGCGGTGCAGCGTCTTGAACGTCTCGCGGACGCGGGGCACGGCCTTGAAGAACTCGGCGGCTTCCTCGACCGTCATATCAAGCACGTCCGCGATGCTCTTGCCCTTGAACAGCACCTCCAGCGTCTCGCGGTTGTAGCGCTTGCCCTTGCAGGTATCGCAGGTGACGTAAACGTCAGGCAGGAAGTGCATCTCGATCTTGATGACGCCGTCGCCCTGGCAGGCCTCGCAGCGGCCACCCTTGACGTTGAAGGAAAACCTTCCCGGCTCGTAGCCGCGCGCCTTGGCCTCGGGCAGGCCGGCGAACCATTCGCGGATCGGCGTGAACGCGCCGGTATAGGTCGCAGGGTTCGAACGCGGCGTGCGGCCGATCGGCGACTGGTCGATGTCGATGATCTTGTCGATATGCTCCAGCCCCTCGATGCGGTCATGGGGAGCTGCGCCTTCGCTGGCGTTGTTCAGCTTGCGCGCGATCGCCTTGTAGAGGGTATCGATCAGCAGCGTCGACTTGCCGCCGCCGGAGACGCCGGTGACGCAGGTGAACAGCCCGAGCGGGATTTCCGCCGAGACGTTCTTCAGATTGTTGCCGCGGGCGTTGACGACCTTGATGGTGCGCCGGTGGTTCGGCGGCTTGCGCTCGGGGATCGCCACCGACAATTCGCCGGTGAGATATTTGCCGGTCAGCGACTTCGGGTTCTTCATGATCTCCGCGGGCGTGCCCTGCGCCACGATGTGGCCGCCATGCATGCCGGCGCCGGGGCCGATGTCGAGCACATAATCCGCCAGGCGGATCGCGTCCTCGTCATGCTCGACCACGATCACGGTGTTGCCGAGGTCGCGCAGCCGCTTCAGCGTTTCCAACAGCCGCGCATTGTCGCGCTGGTGCAGGCCGATCGAGGGCTCGTCCAAAACGTAGAGCACGCCGGTCAGTCCCGAACCGATCTGCGAGGCGAGGCGGATACGCTGGCTTTCGCCGCCGGATAGCGTGCCGGAGGAGCGGGACAACGTGAGATAATCGAGCCCGACGTCGACCAGGAACTTCAGCCGCTCGCGGATTTCCTTCAGCACGCGCGTGGCGATCTCGTTCTGCTGCGCGTTGAGCGCCTTCGGCACGGTCTCGAACCATTCGCCGGCGCGGAGCACCGACATCTCCGAGATCTCGCCGATATGCTTGCCGCCGATCTTGACGCACAACGCCTCGGGCTTGAGACGATAGCCGTTGCATCCCGCGCAGGGAATGTCGGAGAAGTACTTTGCAAGCTCCTCGCGCGCCCATTCGCTCTCGGTCTCGCGGAAACGGCGCTCGAGGTTGGTGATGACGCCCTCGAACGGTTTTTTGGTGTCGTAGGAGCGGACGCCGTCCTCATAGGAGAACTTGATCTCGTCGTCGCCGGAGCCGTGCAGCAGGGCTCCTTGCGTTTTCTTCGGCAGGTCCTTCCACTTGGTGTCGAGCGTGAACTTGTAGAACTTGCCGAGCGCGGTCAGCGTCTGGATGTAATAGGGCGATGACGACTTGGCCCAAGGCGCGATCGCGCCCTTGCGCAGCGTCAGCTCCTTGTCGGGAATGACGAGGTCCTCGTCGATATGCTGCTCGACGCCGAGGCCGCCGCAGGCCGGGCAGGCGCCATAGGGGTTGTTGAACGAGAACAGCCGCGGCTCGATCTCGGGGATCGTGAAGCCGGACACCGGGCAGGCGAACTTTTCCGAAAACAGAATCCGTTCCGGCCCGCTCTTGTCATGAATCTTGGCGGTCTTCTTGTCGGACTTCTTCTCCTCCGTCGCAGCCGCGGGCGCATCGGCGTATTCGATGACAGCCAGCCCCTCGGCGAGCTTCAGCGCGGTCTCAAAGCTTTCGGCGAGGCGTTGGCCGATGTCCGGGCGGACCACGATGCGGTCGACGACGACGTCGATGTCGTGCGGGAATTTCTTGTCCAGCGTCGGCGCCTCGGACAGTTCATAGAAGGCGCCGTCGATCTTGACGCGCTGAAAGCCCTTCTTGAGCCACTCGGCGAGTTCCTTCTTGTACTCGCCCTTGCGGCCGCGCACGACCGGCGCCAGCAGATAGAGTCGCGTGCCTTCGGGCAGCGCCAGCACGCGGTCGACCATCTGCGACACGATCTGGCTTTCGATCGGCAATCCCGTGGCGGGCGAATAGGGGACGCCGACGCGCGCCCATAGCAGGCGCATGTAGTCGTAGATCTCGGTGACGGTGCCGACGGTGGAGCGCGGGTTTTTCGAAGTCGTCTTCTGCTCGATCGAGATCGCCGGAGAGAGGCCGTCGATCTGGTCCACATCAGGCTTCTGCATCATCTCCAGGAACTGGCGCGCATAGGCCGACAGCGACTCGACGTAACGGCGCTGGCCCTCGGCGTAGATGGTGTCGAACGCCAGCGAGGATTTACCGGAGCCGGAGAGGCCGGTGAACACGACGAGCTTGTCGCGCGGAATTTCGAGATCGACGTTTTTGAGATTGTGCTCGCGCGCGCCGCGAATGGTTATCGCGCGCGATGCGGAGCCGGCGTTAGGTTGGCGCTTCGCCCTGAGCACTTCATCCATATCGGCATTTCCAGGCACGTGAGACGCGCCACGTTGGGCGCGCATTGCCGGGCAGTGCCGGGATCAGGCGCCGATGATTGAAAGTCGGAACATAGGAAGAACGAGAAGCGATTTCCAGTGCCGCTTGCGAATCATCAACGGATTGTTTGCGCCGGCCCGCTTTTGGCAGCAACAGGCAGCAGCTCGGCAATCCTCAAAAGGAGCCTGCGTTTCACGATCGGCACGGGACGCCGTACCCAAACAAAAAGGCCGGCGCGAGGCCGGCCTTTTCGGTGGTTCGTGTAATGAAAGCGCAGATCAGTACTTCGCGATGACCGGGCCGCCCCAGCGGTAGTTGACGCGCACGGTGACGAGATCGACGTCCTGACCGATGTTGTCGACCCGCGAGAGCGTACCGGCAGGCAGGAACGCGCCGGTCGACGTCATCGTGATGTTGCGGTTGCCCATGAACAGGTGGTCGTACTCGATCGCCATCGACCAGTTCGGAGTGAAGCCGTATTCGAGACCGACGCCGACGGTGCCACCCCAACGGGCTTCGCTGGCAGTATCGATTCTCGTTCCGGCGGGAACGCCCAGCACGGTCGCGTTGGTGAAACCGTCATACTTGTTGTCGGTCACAGCCGCGCCGCCCTTCACGTAGAGCAGGGCGTTGTTCCAGGCGTAGCCGATCTGACCGGTGAACAGGCCGAAGGCCTGGATCCTCGAGCGGTTGTCGGTCGCGCCAAAGGCCAGGCTGGTGTTGCGTCCGCTCAGGTCAGCCCAGTTTCCCTGTGCTTCAAGGCCGAACACCCAGCTGCTGGCCTGCCAGCGGTAGCCGATCTGACCACCGGCAACGCCGCCGGTCGCGTCGTGACAACCTTCGGCCGCCGCGGGAGCAACGAGGAGACCGGCGTTATTGTTGACGTCCCAGCACTTGCGGCTCGAACCCCAACCG
>DATCXE010000671.1:0-2970 GCA_036565985.1 Bradyrhizobium sp. | reverse complement strand
GCGCTCTTGAGCGGCGAGCCGCTGCTTGCCCACTGGACGCAGACGTTCATGGGCAGCGCGGCCCGGTTCGTCGCGCAGTTCTTCCCTCTGTTCCTCCTCGGCGCAGTGTTCGGCAAGCTCATGGAGGACAGCGGCTCGGTGTCCGCCATCGCTGAGGCGATGACGCGGCGGCTTGGCGAGCGGCGTGCCATCCTTGCCGTGGTGCTTGCCGGAGCCATTGTGACCTACGGTGGGGTATCGCTGTTCGTTGCGTTCTTCGTCCTGGTCCCTATGGCGCAGGCGTTGTTCCGTGCGGCCAATATTCCGTGCCGGCTGATGCCGGCCAGCATCATCCTCGGCACGTCGACCTTCACGATGACGGCGCTGCCGGGTACGCCATCCATTCAGAATGCGATCCCCATGCCATTCTTCGGGACGACGCCGTTCGCCGCTCCCGGACTGGGACTGATCGCCGCTGCGATCATGCTGGGATCGGGTCTTTTGTGGCTCCGCCGGGCTGAAGCTGGCGCCCGGCGGAAGGGTGAAGGCTATGGCGCGCAAGACTCCGTCCCTGTTGCGGATATGGTGGCCGGACAGAAGTTCCGCGAGTACGCGACAACCGCACGCGAGTTCGATCCCGCCGAGATCGCGCATGGGCACCAAAGCGAGATCGCGCCACCGTTCGCGCTTGCTGTGCTTCCGCTTGCCGTCGTTGTGCTCGTCAACCTGCTGATGTCGTTGGTTGTCCTGCCAAGGCTCGACTTTTCCTTTCTCGCCGAGGAGCGTTGGGGCGGTACGTCGCTGTCGGCGGTGGCCGGCGTGTGGTCGGTTGCGGTCGCCCTGGCGACGGCGAGCACCGTCCTCGCGCTGATGAATCGCAGTCGGCTGCCGGCCTTACGCGAGAGTATGGATGCCGGAGCCAATGCGTCCGTACTGCCCGTGGTCAGCGTTGCGAGCCTCGTCGGCTTCGGCGCCGTTATTGCCGCGATGCCGGCGTTCGAAGCGGTGCGCGATTGGGTGCTGACCATCGAGGGCGGCCCGCTGGTGTCGCTCGCCATTGCGACGAACATCCTGGCTGCGCTTACAGGATCGGCTTCTGGCGGATTGACGATCGCGCTCGATGCCCTCGGCGAGACCTATGTCACCATCGCGTCGCAGCACGGAATCGATACGGCCTTGATGCACCGCGTTGCCGTAATCGGTTCGGGCACGCTCGACATCCTGCCGCACAATGGTGCCGTCGTATCGCTGCTCGCCCTTTGCGGCACGACGCACCGCGACAGCTATTTCGATATCGTGATGCCCGGGATGGTCGGCTCCGTGGTGGCACTGGCCGTTGTGATCGGACTCGGCTCGATGTTTGGTTCGTTTTAAGTCTCCGGCCATGGGCTGCTCTTGGCCCCTCGGCGGACATGACGACCAACTTAGTCAAGGTCAGCCCCTGATAGGCAAGCGGACATCCCGCCAGCGCATGCGCACACTAAGCCGGGAGATCATGCCGATCAAAGCGCCTGGATGAACTCGACCATTCGGCGACGTTGATCAGGATCTGGCAACGGGCCGCGCATCGCGCCGGCGTTGTCCGTCATGTGAGCCGAATCCCCGGTTCCGGGAATAACCGCTGTCACGCGAGGGTCGCTCAACAGAAATTTCAGGAAAAATTGTGCCCAACTGCTCGCAAAAGGCCGCGTCCAATCAGGAAGCTCCTTGCCGCGCACCATACGGAACATTCTGCCGCTGCCGAAAGGCTGGGCTGTCAGCACGCCGGCTTTGACGTCGGCGGCCAGCGGCAGGATACGCCTCTCGGCGCCGCGGTTGTCGAGCGAATAGTCGATTTGCACGAAATCCGGCTTCTCGCGCTTAAGCACGGCCTCGACCGCGCGATAATCGCGTTTGTATGTCGAGGTAATGCCGATATAGCGACACACACCTCGCTCCTTCCAGTTCCTGAACGCGGCGAGGGATTGCCTCGTGCTGCTGACATTGTGCAGCTGCAGCAGATCGACCTTTGCGGTTTTGAGCCGCGCCAATGAGCGCTTAAGCTCGGCGGGGTCGGGCGCCTCAAGCTTGGTGGCGATGAAAAGCTTGTCGCGCAGGCCGCCGCTCGCGATGACATCGCCCAATACAATCTCCGCATCGCCATAGGTTGAAGCGGTGTCGATCAGCCGTCCACCATTGGCAATGAGAGCCTGCACGACGGCGCGCGCCCTGCGCCGCGTCACTTCGTTGGCTGTATCGAAAACACGGGCGGTGCCAAGGCCGACCGCTGGAATGCGCTCGCCGGTGCTTGGAATTGGACGGGTGACAAACGGTTCGCCGGTTTGAGCAAGGGCCCTGGGCGACACCAAGGCTGCGCCGGCGAGTGCCGCGAAGTTCCGACGCGTAATGCGGAATGGCATCTCACATTCCTCCGTCGTCTGGTTTTCGTGCAAGGCGTTCCTGTCTCCGCCCCAACGCTATTGAGAGGAAAAGCCAGCCGGCCACGATCGGGAGCGCGCAAAGCGCGATCGCGCCGAGCTTCAATCCGAGAGCCTGCATGGTGTGGTACACCCAGCCATACAGCGCGTCCGACCCGCGATAGACCACCACATCGATCAGGTTCTTCGCCTTGTATTTTTCTTCGCGCCCGACCACGGTGAAGAAGACTTGGCGGGCCGGATTTGCGATGGCGAAATTCATCCAGCGCTGTGTGACCTGAAGCGCCACCACCACGAACAAGCTCGGTGCCATGGCCAGCGCGGCGAAGCCCACGATGTAGACCGAGGGCAGGGCGCCGGCTGCGATGCCCGTGCCGAAGCGCTTGAGGAACTTGCCGGTTGCAAAGACCTGCGTTGCCAGACTGAGCAGTCCGACGGCGAGATCGATGCTCGCAAAGAGTCGCGTCTGGGCTGCTGCGCCATGCACGGTCGCGGAAACGATGTTGGCCTGTGCGAAATAGGTGATCGTCGCGCCAAACGAGAGCAGGCTGACCCATGCGGCCACGCCCATGAG
>DATCXE010000665.1:0-4060 GCA_036565985.1 Bradyrhizobium sp. | reverse complement strand
CTGCGGGCGTGCCGCGGGACGTTCCTTGCGGACGGCGATACGCAGCCGCTTGACCCGCCGCGGATCGGCGTCGAGCACCTCGATTTCGAAATTGCCCGGGCCCGCAATGACTTCGCCGCGTACCGGCAAGCGGCCGACCTGCGCCACCAGATAGCCACCCAGCGTCTCGACTTCCTCGCCCGCTTCGCCGGTGATGAATTCCTCGCCGATCATGGTGCGGGCATCCTCGAGGCTGGCGCGGGCATCCGCGATGAATGAACCGTCCGGCAGGCGCACGATTGACGGCGGCTCGTCGCTGTCGTGCTCGTCGTCGATCTCGCCGACGATCTGCTCGACGATGTCCTCGATCGACACCAGCCCGTCGGTGCCGCCATATTCGTCGACCACCAGCGCCAGATGGATACGCGAGGCCTGCATCTGCGCCAGCAGATCGATCGCCCGCATCGACGGCGGCACGTACAGGAGCTTGCGAATGATGTTGGCGTCCGCCAGCGGCAGCGCGAGGTCGACGGCACGCAGGTCAAGGCCGGCCGGGAATGGCTTCTTGCGCTTCGGCTTGCTGGTATCTCCGATGCGCGCCTTCGCGGTCATGAACGCCAGCAGGTCGCGGATGTGAACGATGCCTTCGGGGTCGTCGAGCGTTTCGTTGTAGACCACGAGGCGCGAATGCGCCGCGCTCTCGAACAGGCTCATCAGCTCGCCGAGCGGAATATCGAGCTTGACGGCGACGATGTCGGCGCGATGCACCATCACGTCGGCGATGCGCCGTTCGTGCAGGCCGAGAATGTTGCGCAGCATGGTGCGCTCGATGGCGGAGAAGCCGACATCCTCCGGGGTCGACGTATCGAGGACGACCTGAAGATCCGCGCGGACCGATCCCGCCTTCCAGCCGAACAGGGTACGGATTGCCCGCATCAGCCAATTGTCGGCGGCCGGCCGCAGCACCTCGCCTTCCTGCACCACCGCCGGCAGGTTGGGCGTATCGCGCGCGTTGTCTTGCTTAGGGTCGGAGTCCGGCATTTTCAGTCCACCCGCTCCCGGTCCGCATCGGGGCCCCGATCCGTGTACGGATCTGGAATGCCGAGATGCGCGAGGATCTCCTGCTCGAGACCCTCCATCGCCTCGGCGTCGTCGTCCCGCTCGTGATCGTACCCGATCAAATGCAGGAACCCGTGGACCGCAAGATGGCTGAGGTGATGGTCGAACGGTTTTTGTTCGTCGTCGGCCTCCTGCCGCGTGGTCTCGTAGGCAATGGCGATGTCGCCGAGCATCCGCGGCACGTCGGAGGGCGTGGCCGTTCCGGTCGGCTGCAGCGCCGGGAACGACAAGACGTTGGTCGGCTTGTCGATGCCGCGCCAATTGCTGTTGAGCGTGCGAATCCCGGAATCATCGGTCAGCATGACTGCCAGTTCGGCGTCGCCGACATCGGCGCCGGCGATTTCGGCCGCGGCGTTGATGGCGCGATGGATCACCGCCTCGGCATCCGGCTCGGTCTGCCAGCAATCGGCGACGACGAGAACTTCGGTCAGAGGCAGGGCAGACGACACGAGCTTTCCGGGGCCTGGCGTTCCAGGACTTTGAGTTACGGGGATTTGCATTCCAGTGTTCGGGTTGCGGCCGGGGCCTGCACTCGGCAGGTCCACAGCCGAAGCATTTGCTTTCACGATTTGGCGGTTGCCGGCTTTTGCGGCAATCCCTCGTAGGCGGCGACGATCCGCGCCACCAGTTCATGGCGGATGACGTCTTCGGCGGTGAACCTCACCTGTGCGATGCCTTCGACGCCGTCGAGCAGCTTGACGGCTTCGGCAAGTCCCGATGCCTGCCCGGGCGGCAGGTCGATCTGCGAAGGATCGCCGGTGATGATCATGCGGCTGTTCTCGCCGAGCCGGGTCAGGAACATCTTCATCTGCATCGACGTCGTGTTCTGGGCTTCGTCCAGAATGACCACGGCATTGGTCAGCGTCCGGCCGCGCATGAACGCCAGCGGCGCGATCTCGATTTCGCCGGCCTGCAGCGCGCGTTCGACGATGCGCGAATCCATCAGATCGTACAGCGCGTCGTAGATCGGTCGCAGGTATGGATCGACCTTTTCGCGCAGGTCGCCGGGCAGGAAGCCGAGCCGCTCGCCGGCTTCGACCGCGGGCCGCGACAGGATGATACGGTCGACTTCCTTGCGCTCGAACAATTGCGCAGCATGTGCGACCGCCAGCCAGGTCTTGCCGGTGCCGGCGGGACCGACGCCGAACACCAGTTCGTGACGCTTCAATGCACGGATGTAGGAATCCTGCGCCGCCGTGCGTGCCCGCACCGGACGCTTGCGCAGATTGATGGTCTCGAACGAGGTCTTGGCGGCCTTCGCGTCGAACTCGAACAGCGAGCCCTGCGCGATCACGGCGCGGATGGCGCCTTCGACCTCGCCCTGCGAGAGATCGTGTCCTTCCAGGGCCTGCGCGTAGAGGGTCTCCAGCACGCGCCGCGCGGCGTCGCAGCCGTCGCGGGTGCCCGCGATGGTGATGTGGTTGCCGCGCGAGTCGACGACGACGCCGAGCCGCCGTTCGACCAGCGCAAGATTCTGGCCGTAGGGGCCGACGAGCGCAGAAGCAGCGCGGTTGTCGTCGAAGTCGATGACGACCTGGGTCTCGGGCGGAATTTGCATGTCGCGGTCAAATTTGCGGCTGGGAGCAAGCGAAGGTGAATCCGATGCGCTTTTTGGCAAGGGTTCAGGCTCCCATGGTCTTTTGAGAAGAATGGTTCAATGGAGATGGATCAATCGCCGGCGAGGGAACGGATGGCATCGCCCCTGCGGAGGCGGGGGCGAGTTCGCCGAGCAGGCTGTATCGCTCCAGGCTCGCGATGCTGACCGGCAGCACCTTGCCGATGATGTCGGGTGAGGCAAACACATGCGCGGGCTGCAGCCAGGCGGTGCGGCCGACGATCTGGCCGGGATTGCGGGCCGCGCGTTCGAACAACACGTCGACGGTGTTGCCAATCATTGCCTTGTTGAAGGCCGATTGCTGGCTGTCGATCAATTCCTGGAGCCGCACCAATCGCTCGTCCATTTCAGCCGCTGAAATCGTCTCCCGCATGTCCGCCGCAGGCGTGCCTGGCCGGGGCGAATACTTGAACGAATAGGCCGCAGCGTATCCGATTTGCATGACAAGCGCGAGGGTGGCGGCGAATTCTCCCTCGGTTTCGCCGGGGAAGCCGACGATAAAATCCGATGAAAAAGCAATATCTTGGCGGGCAGCGCGAAAACGGTCGATGATGCGGCGATAATCATCGGCGGTATGCTTGCGGTTCATGGCGGCAAGAATCCGGTCGGAGCCGGATTGTACCGGAAGATGGACGAACGGCATCAGCGGGGCGAGATCGCGGTGGGCCGCGATCAGGCTGTCATCGACGTCGCGGGGATGGCTGGTCGAGTAGCGCAGCCGCACGATACCCTCGATTTCGGCAAGTCGGTGCAACAGCTTGCCGAGTGGCCATGTGCGTCCGTCCGGACCCTCGCCGTGATAGGCGTTGACGTTCTGCCCGATCAGGGTGATCTCGCGCACGCCGTTTTCAGCGAGCCGCTTGACGTCGTCGATGATCCTTGAGACCGGGCGCGATACTTCCGCACCGCGCGTATAAGGCACCACGCAGAAGGTGCAGAACTTGTCGCAGCCTTCCTGCACCGTGACGAACGCTGAGATGCCGCGTGCGCGGATCGCCTCCGGCTTGGGGGCGGGGAGGAAACCGAACTTGTCCTCGACCGGGAATTCGGTCTCCAGCGCGCGGCCAAGGCTCCTCGCGCGATCCAGCAGTTGCGGCAGATGATGATAGCTCTGCGGCCCGACCACGACGTCCACGGTCGGCGCGCGGCGGATGATTTCCTCACCCTCGGCCTGCGCCACGCAGCCTGCGACCGCGATCCGCATCTCGCGGCCGTTGCGTGCGGCCTCGTCCTTGGCGACGCGCAGCCGCCCCAGTTCGGAGTAGACCTTCTCGGAGGCCTTCTCCCGGATGTGGCAGGTGTTGAGGATCACCAGATCGGCATCCTCGGCGCTGGCGGTCTCGACAA
>DATCXE010000660.1:0-2983 GCA_036565985.1 Bradyrhizobium sp. | reverse complement strand
GCCCGAAATGATCCCGCAAGACGACGTCGCCGGCCCCAAGGCCCGGCATAAGACCACCCAGGTCATGGTCGGCAATGTCGCCGTCGGCGGAGGCGCGCCGATCGTCGTGCAGTCGATGACCAACACCGACACCGCCGATGTCGATGGCACGATCGCGCAGGTCGCGGCGCTGTCGCGCGCCGGTTCGGAAATGGTACGGATTACCGTCGATCGCGAGGAGGCCGCTGCCGCAGTTCCGCACATCCGCGATGGCCTGCGCAAGCGTGGCATCACCACACCGCTGATCGGCGACTTCCATTACATCGGCCACAAGCTGCTCGCCGACTATCCGGCCTGCGCCGAGGCGCTCGACAAATACCGCATCAATCCCGGCAATGTCGGCTTCAAGAACAAGCGCGACACCCAGTTCGCCGATATCATCGAGATCGCCAACAAGAACGACAAGCCGGTCCGCATCGGCGCCAATTGGGGCTCGCTCGATCAGGAACTGCTGACCAGGCTGATGGACGAGAACACGGCTTCGCCGAACCCGCGGGACGCCCGCGCGGTGACGCGCGAGGCGATGGTGCAGTCGGCACTGCTGTCGGCGGCGCGCGCCCAAGAGCTCGGCATGCCCAAGAACAAGATGATTCTTTCGGCAAAAGTTTCCGCCGTGCAGGACCTGATCGCGGTCTACCAGACGCTTGCCTCGCGCTCGGATTACGCGATCCATCTCGGCCTCACCGAGGCCGGCATGGGATCGAAGGGCATCGTCGCATCCTCCGCCGCGCTCGGCATCCTGCTGCAGGACGGCATCGGCGACACCATCCGCATTTCGTTGACGCCCGAACCCGGCGGCGATCGTACCCTTGAGGTTCAGGTCGCCCAGGAACTGCTGCAGACCATGGGCTTCCGTACCTTCGTGCCGCTGGTCGCGGCGTGCCCCGGCTGCGGCCGCACCACCTCGACCACGTTCCAGGAACTGGCCCGCTCGATCCAGGATTTCATCCGCACGGAAATGCCGGGCTGGAAGACGCAATATCCCGGCGTCGAGACGCTCAACGTCGCGGTCATGGGCTGCATCGTCAACGGCCCGGGCGAATCCAAGCACGCCAATATCGGCATCTCGCTGCCCGGCACCGGCGAAGCGCCGGCAGCTCCGGTGTTCGTCGACGGCAAGAAGTTCCGCACCCTGCGCGGGCCTTCGATTGCCGCGGACTTCAAGGCGCTGGTGATCGATTATATCGACCAGCGTTACGGCAAGGGCGCCAAGGCGCCGGAGACGACTGCGGCGGAGTAACTCTCTTCGTCGTCCCGGCGAACGCCGGGATCCATACCGCGCTGTGCTATCGGCTCCAGCAGGGTGGCCGATATCTTTCCGTAAAATCAGTTTCGGTGGCTATGGGTCCCGGCTCAAGGCCGGGACGACGAATTGAATTGCGTGCGCATTGCGCTTCGATCCATCCGGGGTACGATGTCTCCCAATCAAGAACGGTTGGGAGAACGCCCATGTCTTCGTTGTCCGGCAAGCAGGGGCCGCGCTATCGGCACATCGCCGATGAGTCAGAACCCTACGAGACCATCGGCGTCGAGAAGCTGACCCCGATCATCGGTGCGGAGATTTCCGGCGTCGACATCGCAAGACTCGTCTCCGATGATGCGCGCTCCAATCGGCAGATGGACGAGGTCCACCGTGCGCTCGCCGAAAACCTCGTGATCTTTTTCCGCGACCAGCACATCACCCCGCAGCAGCAACTCGCCTTCGGACGCAAGTTCGGCGAATTGCACGTCCATCCGGCGGCGCCGAACGAGGGCGATCCGGCGCTGATGAAGATCTATGCCGACAAGGATTCACCGCGCGCCAATGGCGAGGGCTGGCACAGCGACGTGTCCTGCGACGTCGAGCCGCCGATGGGCTCGATCCTCTATATCAAGCAGTGCCCGCCGCGCGGCGGCGACACGCTGTTCGCCAACATGTACGCGGCCTACGAGGCGCTGTCGGACCGGATGAAGGCCTATCTCGACGGGCTCACCGCGCTGCACGACGGCGAGCAGACCTATCGCGGGCTCTATGCCAATTACGGCGTCGCCGACCGTCCGGAATATCCGCGCGCCGAGCACCCGGTCGTGCGCACGCATCCAGTGACGGGCAGGAGGGCGCTCTACGTCAATCGCGGCTTCACACGCTACATTGTCGGCATCCCGCGCGACGAGAGCGACGCGATGCTCGCCTACCTCTACCAGCACGCCGAGAACCCGCTGTTCCAGTGCCGCTTCCGCTGGACCGAAAACGCGATCGCATTCTGGGACAACCGCTGCGCCCAGCACCGCGCGATGTGGGATTACTGGCCGCACACCCGATCCGGCACGCGGGTGACGGTGAAGGGCGAGCGGCCGGTGTAGATCGGCATATCGTGCCCCGGACGCGATGCATCGCGCAGCGGTGCGCCGCAGAGCCGGGGCCTACTCATCACATCCACAATGGGTCCCGGCTCTGCGGCCGGGACACGAGGGTGGAATGAGCGTTGACGTTAACGGTCGACCGCGTCAATCTTCGGCAAAAGCAAAACAACAATACGGAGGTCGCCCCATGCTCCGCGCAGAAGACAACAAATTCCTCACCGAGAGTGGTGCAGGCACCGGCATGGGCGAATTGCTGCGCCGCTTCTGGATCCCGGTGCTGCTCTCGGCGGAATTGCCTGACGCGGACGGGACGCCGAAAAAGATCGTCGTCATGGGCGAGGAACTGCTCGCCTTCCGCGACACCCGCGGCGTGGTCGGCGTCATCGATCAGTACTGCCCGCACCGCGGCGCCAATCTCTGGCTCGGGCGCAACGAGGAATGCGGCATCCGCTGTGTCTATCACGGCTGGAAATTCGATACCGACGGCCGCTGCGTCGACATGCCGACCTCCTATCCCGACCTCAACGCCAAGGACCTGATCCGCATCAAGTCCTATCCGGTGCGCGAATGGGGCGACATGATCTGGGCCTATATGGGCCCG
>DATCXE010000654.1:0-5553 GCA_036565985.1 Bradyrhizobium sp. | reverse complement strand
GGAGGCCGCGCAGTCGCTGCTACAGGGCGAAACCGATCAGGGCCGCGCGGCGCTGCGGGCCTACATCAATGCGACGGTTGGATTCGACCGGCTGGGCGAAGTGCTCGGGCGTTCGCCGAAAAGCCTCATGCGCATGTTCGGCCCGGACGGCAATCCCACCGCCGAGAACCTGCTCGGCGTCATCGGCGCGTTGCAGGAAGAAACCGGGGTGCACCTGAAGATTCGCGCGGTCACCGAAGCGGCCTGACGCGGACCTCGCGCCGGAAAGCCGTGGACGAGGCGCGTCCAGCATTCACGGCGTCATGCAAAATTCCCAAATAGCGCTATACTCGCCAAGGTAGCATCACCCTCCCCCGCGAGTCCCCTATGCGCAACATCATCATCTGCTGCGACGGCACCGGCAATGAAATTTCCGAGAACATCTCCAATGTGCTGAAGCTCTATCGCTGCCTGCGCAAGACGGAGAAGACACAGCCGCGGCAGCTCGTCTATTACGATCCGGGGGTCGGCACGCTGGCGCGGCCGGATCCGTGGCACAAGCTGCGCCAGGATTTCAACGCCATCCTGGGCCTCGCCACCGGCTATGGGCTCGATGACAACGTGCTCGCGGCCTATTCCTTCCTGGTCCACCACTGGCAGAAGGACGACCAGATCTATCTGTTCGGCTTCTCCCGCGGCGCCTATACCGTGCGGGTGCTGGCGGGGCTGATCCACAAAATTGGTTTGATCACGCCCGAGCAGGTCAATCTCGCAGGCTCCGGGCTGATCGCCTACAAGCAGTTCTCCTCCGACGAGGCACCGAAGCTGCGCGCGAAGCTGAAGACGATCACCGATGCCGCCAGAGCCGAAGACGAATTGCCGCCCTCGCCGTTCGACAACGCCGCCCAGTTCGCGCGCATCACCTCGTCGCGCTGGCCCACCATCCGCTTCGTCGGCGTCTGGGATACGGTCGCGAGCGTGATCGTGCCGCGGGCCGACCGGTTCTACTGGCCGAGCCTGGAAGAGCTGGCGTGGACGCTGCAGAACCCGAGCGTGCAGACGTTCCGGCAGGCGATCTCGATCGACGAGCGCCGTTGCATGTTCCGCCTGAAGAAGTGGTACGACCCGCAGACCTACAAGCCCGTCCGCTTCAACGAGGTCCACGCCGCGCCGCAGGATATTTTGCAGGTGTGGTTCGCCGGCGTGCATGCCGATATCGGCGGCGGCTATCCCGAGAAGGAAAGCGGGCTTTCCAAATATCCGCTGCTCTGGATGATCAATGAGGCCGCGAAATCCGGGCTGAACTTCACCACCGCAAATATCAACCAGCTCGCCTGGGGCATTAAGCGCAAGAGCAGCCCGTATTCATATGTGAAGCCTGATGTCGAGGGCTGCCTGCACAATTCGATGTCCGGCGCATGGTGGCTGCTCGAATATTTGCCGAAGCGCGCGAAGTACAAGGAATGGCCGGCGCGGCGAACGCATTTCGGCTACTACATCCCGGACGCCGAGCCGCGGCTGATTCCGGAAGGCGCGATCATTCACCAGTCTGCCATCGACCGCATGAACGCGATGCCGAGCTACCGCCCGGTGAACATGCCGGCGAAGTACGGCACGTTCCCGATGCCGACACCGCCGGGGCATGGCGCGAGTGCGGACGACGGGGCGGAGGACGAGGCGTAACAACATTAAATCCTCATGGTGAGGAGGCGCGAAGCGCCGTCTCGAACCACGAGGCCCCGCTGCAGCATCGCGGCCTTCATCCTTCGAGACGCGCGTTCCGCGCTCCTCAGGATGAGGTCAGGCAGTCGTAGCAACCAAAGAACTGATCGTCATCACCCGCGAAGGCGGGTGATCCAGTATTCCAGAGGCCGCAGTGATTGAACGGAGAGAGCGCGGCGTACTGGATCGCCCGGTCAAGCCGGGCGACGACAGTGGTGTTTGTATTTGCGGGGTCGAGCCCGGCAATGACAGCTTCGAACGCGACAGCACCATGTGTGACTGCCTGACGGGCAAATCACGTCCACATGGAGCACCATCGAGCCGTCCAGCCCTCGCACGAAAAATATTCCGCTCGCGCCGTCGGGCAAATCAAAACTAAAATCCGCGCTATCCCGTTCCACTGGAGGGGCGTATCGCGATCGTCACGGACGTAGGTGCGGGATGCGGTGGCCGCGGCAATGCCCGGCGCGCGAGATGTTTGCAGGGCGGATGTTTCCGTGAGCGAACAGCGCGCGCCAGACGAAGGCGTTGCTGCGGACGGCAAAACCGTGTGGTCCTGGCGCCCGTGGCTGGCGTCAAGCCGCCGGAGGCTTGCGAAGCCCTACCGGGATTAGCAAAGCCTTCAATCCGGCGGCGATGGAGGCAAGAGGAATTCGTCTCCAGGGAGAGCGCGCCATAAGCCGTAAAACCACTGCGCAGGGAATGCCGGAATGCTCCGACTGTACCTGTATGCTCGTGTGCGCTTTCTTTTGCGCATATTGCACACGAGACCGCGGGTGCAGCAAGCACCCGGCATTCCCTGCGCCCTCCTGATCTTCAGGGCGCGAAGGATGAGCAAAGCTCGGGCGAAACGCGCCGCGAGAACGCGAACCCATACTCACTTGTCGTCAACCGCGAAGGCGGGTGACCCAGTATCCCAGAGGCAGTCATGATTGAACCGAGAGGCCGCGGCGTACTGGATCGCCCGCGTGCGCGGGCGATGACGGGAGAGAGCGGCTATGGTCAGAGCAACGTCATTGCGAGCGCAGCGAAGCAATCCATCTCGCCACGTCATAAGCGTGGATTGCTTCGTCGCAAGTGCTCCCTTGCGCAAACGCTTTGCGTTTGTCGCAGGCAATGACGTGGATGGTGCAACGCTCACCCCGCCTTCGCCAGCCTCCCCGCCTCGATCGCATCGATCTGCAGTGCGATGTAGCTGCTGTAGATTCGCGCCTGCGAAAACGCGCCGCCCACAAACCACAGGCCGGGCTGCGGCGTTCGCGTCCACATGTTGCGAAGCTCGGCCGTGGTCTCATCAAATCCCCACACGCGCCCGACGCGTTTCGCAACATCCGCACCGAACAATTGCGTGAGCAGATGATCGGGGCCCTTGTAGCCGGTGGCCAACACAAAAAGATCGGCCTTGCGCGTGGTGCCGTCGCGCAGCTTCACGCCACAGGCGACATAGGCCTCGATGTCGGCCGCCTGCACCAGCTTGATCCTGCCGTCGGCGATCAGCTCGGAGGCGCCGACGTTGAAATAATAGCCGCCGCCGCGGGTGCGGAATTTCAGCGGCCAGCCGGTGCCGTCCTCACCGAATTCGAGGCGGAAGCCGGCGGCCTCGAGCCGCGTCAACAGCGGCGCGTCGAGCCGCTTCACTTCATCGGTGACGAGCTTGTGCGCGAGCTTCATGACCGGCAGCGGCACGCCGGAATTAAGGATGTCACGGGATGCGATCGGTGGGCCATCGCCGAGATACGTTTTGTCGTAGAGCTGCGCCGGCTCGACATTGACGACCATGGTCGGGCTTCGCTGCACCATGGTGACGTCGGCGCCCGCGGCCTGCAGTTCCTGGCAGATGTCGTGCGCGCTGGTGCCGGTGCCGAACACCATCACGGGACGCCCGCGCCACTGCTTGCCCGCCTTGAAGCGGCTGGAATGCAGCACCTCGCCCTTGAAGCCCTCGATGCCTTCGATGCGCGGCATGTTCGGCGTGCCGCTGACGCTGGTCGCGAGCACGATATGCTTCGGGCGAAGCGTGCGGCTTGTGCTTTCGCGCGTCAGCCGCGCAGTCCAGCGCTGCGCGGCCTCGTCGTAGGTCGCGCCCTCGAACGCGGTGCGCGTCCAGAAATCGACCTCCATGATGTCGACATAGCTCTCCAGCCAGTTCGCGATCTTGTCCTTCGGGATGTACTCCGGAAAGGTCGCCGGGAACGGCAGATAACGCAGGTGATTGACCGGCGTCTTGTTGTGCAGCTTCAGCCCGCGGTAGCGCAGACGCCAGTTGTCGCCGATGCGCTCCTCGCGATCGATCACCAGCGCCGAAAGCCCGATGCGCTTGGCCTCGACCGCGACCGAAATGCCGGCATGGCCGCCGCCGACGATGAGCACGTCCGGATCACGGTCGTCATAGGCGCCTTCCGCCTGCCGCGCTTCCAGCCAGTCGGGGCCGGCGAAATCGCGGGTGGTGGATTCCGCGACGCGGCTGGCGCGCGCCTCGCAGATGGAATCGAAGTCGAGCGAGGTGGAAATGGTCCAGGCTTTCGCAGTCCCATCCGGCTGGCGCAACAGCCGAACCGCGCCGTAGCCCGGGCCGTTGACCGTATCGAAGGTGAAGATCGCCTCGATCACGTCGCGGCCGCCGACCACGCCGTTGCGCGGCGCGAGCGCGGCATGATCGATCCGGAAATTCGCCGCACGCGCTTCCGCGCCGCGCGCCAGCAACTCGGCGACGACGGTGGCGTTGCCGCTGAAGGTTGCGAAATACCAGGAGATGCCGAACAGGTTTCGCCAGTGGCTGTCTGCGACAAAAAGCGCCGACAGTTCCGCCGCCGACCGGCGAGCGAGCGCCGCGCCGAACGCCTCGATCCAGCGCTCCGTAGTTTCACGGAGCGCCTCGGCGAGCGGTACTCCCGGGCGGTCCAGCATGGCGGCGTTTCCCTCAGGTTTCGTCGTTATCGGCCATCAGAGCGCAGCTTTCGCCCGACCACAACGGTCGTTTCCGCCCACCGTCATTGCGAGCGAAGCGAAGCAATCCGGAAATACCTCCGCAATCTGGATTGCTTCGTCGCTTCGCTCCTCGCAATGACGGCCCTGGTTTTACCAACCATTCAGCTATTCCCCATAGGCTTTCAGACCTGCCAGAATCGGCTCCAACGCTCAGGATGAGCGATGCTCGAACGATCGATCTCCGATGAGGTCGAGGCCGCCATCAAGGCTGCCTCCGCCGACAAGCACCTCGAAACCGTAAGGCGGGTCACGGACCTGTTCCTGACGCAGGCCGACGGCTACACCGGCGAGCAGATCGAGCTGTTCGGCGACGTGCTGGAGCGGCTGATCAAGACCATCGAGATCCGCGCGCTGGCCGATGTCTCCGCCCGCATCGCGCTCGCAGAATTGAGCACGCAGCTCGCTTCCGTGAAGCAGGCGCCGCCGGGCGTGATCCGCAGGCTGGCGCGGCATGACGAGATCACGATCGCGCGCCCGGTGCTGACGGAATCCGCACGGCTGACGCCGGAAGACCTGGTCGAGCTCGCGGAAACCAAGGGCGAGCAGCATCTGCTGGCGATCTCCGGCCGCTGGTGGCTGAACGAGGTCGTCACCGACGCGCTGTTGAAGCGGCACTATCCCTCCGTCAGCCTGCGTCTCGTCTCCAATCCCGGCGCGAAGATGTCGGCGGCCGGCTTCGCCGTCGTGCTGAAGCAGGCCGAAACCGATCCGGCGCTTGCCGTCGAGACCGGCATCCGCGTCGACCTGCCGGTCGACCTCAGGCAGCAATTGCTGCGCAGCGCGACCGAGGCCGTTCGTGAGCGGTTGTTGTCGCGCGCGCCGCCGCACATGTTCGAGCAGATCCGCGACGCGATTGCGGCTGGC
>DATCXE010000625.1:0-3382 GCA_036565985.1 Bradyrhizobium sp. | reverse complement strand
TCCTGTTGTCGCCGAGCAGCCAGTAGAACGGGTAGGCGAGCGCGTCGAGATAGCCACGCGGCGAGAATTGCCAGTCCATGATGTTCATGGGAACCAGTTCGGGCGACCGGAACACCGCGTTGAACAGCGGGAAAATCGGATTGCCCAGTTCGCGCCAGAGCATCAGTCCCCACGCGCCGCCCGCAGCCAGCGCGCCGATCGCGCCGCCAAGGCCAAGACAGAACGTCGCCGTAAGCGGGCGGGTCGCAGCGAGAACCGCGGCCGCCGCACCGAGCGCGTAAACGACATTGGTCAGCTTCAGCCCGACGGCCGCGCCAATCAAGAGTCCGGCGATAACATAGCGTCCATGACGTCCGTCCGCCGACAGGATCAGGATGCATCCTGCGACGACCGGAAGCGCGGTGAGAATATCCGAGAAGCTCGTTCCTACCTCGGAAAGCGTCATCGGGCCGACGGCGGCAATCAGGATCGACGAACCGATCGCCCATGAGGTCGCCGCTTCTCGCAGCAGCACGCGCGAAAGGAAGTAGATCAGCAGCAGATTGAGGCCGTGCACCGCGCCGAGGATCATCAGGCCGTAGGACGGCGGCAGCAGGTGGCGCAGGTAATAGACCGGAAAATAGACGGTGGGATTGAAGTAGGTCTGGAAGCCGGCCGGCAGCGCATCGATGGCATAGCGGCCGTTGATCAGGGCCCAGACATTATACTCGTGGTAATTCTGCCAATCCCAGTTGACGTCCTCGCCGGCGAACCAGGTGTAGAGCGCGCCCGCCAGCAGCGAGCCCAGGCCGATGACGATCGGCACCAGCGCCCTGGTCCGGAAAATCGACGCTTGCCAGGCCCGCTTGGCGGGCCTTCCAGTATCGGAGCCGGAAACCTCAGCCGCGAGTGTCACGTTTGCCCCATCTGCGCCGCCCGGGCGATCCGTGGCTGGGCGATAGAAGGGTCTAGGGTGCCCGGCTTTAAGGATCCGTGAACGTATGTGCGACCTTTGCTCCGCCTTGAGGCTGCCGGCGCGGACCACCTTGTCGCACGTCTCGGCTTCCTCCGCGTTCAGCCTGCCGATCTCAAGCTCATCTGGACGTTAAATCACTGCTCTCTGAAAGTCTTTGGATTCCGGATCAGGCAGATTGAGGCTGTCCCCACCGCGCTGGCACGAACACAGGTCATGCCAGCCACTTGAAAGATTGCGCTATGACTATTCTTGAAGACGTTTTGTCCACTGCCGCCGCGCCAATTGCATGGCGCCGAGCTACCCTGTTTCTGGCGCGCACGCGCCGCCTTGTCGATAGCCTGGTGGCGGCGGCGATCGCGCGTCGCGAGCGTCACGCCACGCTGGCGGTGCTGAGCCATCTCGATGGCCGGGAGTTGAAGGATTTCGGACTTGACCGCTCGCAAATCGACCTCGGCCTCGATCAGGCCGCGCGCGAAAGAGCGCGGATCCAGCTCGGCGTCCGCACCGCCGGTCTGCCGGCGAGAACGGACTTCTAGATAGGGGGCAGCTGCCCTGTTGCGGCAGCATGGGGACATGCCGTTTTCCCATGCCAAAGGCGCTTGCTCACGCGGCGGCGTTTGGTCATATTCCGGAAAGGTCGTCCATTCCGGGCGGCCGATGTTCTCAGGGCGGGGTGAAAATCCCCACCGGCGGTAAGGGTGACGTAGCCCAAGCCCGCGAGCGCCTTCTTCTCGCTCGAGATGAAGGGTCAGCAGATTCGGTGCGATTCCGAAGCCGACGGTCATAGTCCGGATGAAAGAGAACGGTTGCGGCGGCTTCGCGCGTTTGCGCGTGGCTGACGTCGTTCCGTATGCCCTGATTCTGGTCCTGAAAGAGGAAAGCCATGAATCAGATGTTGCAAGAGCCTGAACTCCAATCCCAACCCACCGAAGCAAATCACGTCCCTGACGTGCCCGAGGTGCCGCCGGCGCCTTCCTATCCGCGCTTCGTCAAGCCGCAGCGGGTCGCCTTCGTGCAATCGTCGTGGCATCGCGACGTGGTCGAGGAATGCCGGATCGCCTTCCTCGAGGAGATCGAGGCAAGGCATATCTCGCGCGCGCAGGTCGACCTGTTCGAGGTGCCGGGTTCGTTCGAAATCCCGCTGCATGCGCAACTGCTGGCCAAGACGCGGCGCTACACCGCAATCGTGGCCGCCGGTCTCGTCGTCGATGGCGGCATCTACCGTCACGAATTCGTGGCCGATACCGTGATCAAGGCGCTGATGGACGTGCAACTAAAGACTGAGGTGCCGGTGTTTTCCGCGGTGCTGACGCCACAGCAGTTCCACGACAGCGCAGTGCATCACGATTTCTTCCGCAAGCACTTTGTCATCAAGGGCATCGAAGTCGCGGAAGCCTGCGCCAATACGCTGCACAGCCTGGAACGGCTGCGTGGTCAGGTGGCTGCGGGGATCGTGGGCTAGACGGAGGGAATCGTAGGATAGGTAGAGCGAAAGCGAAACCCATCATCTCGCCTCACCGGAAGCTGTTTGATGGGTTTCGCTGCGCTCTACCCATCCTACGGCCGGACGACGGGGATCGTGGGTTAAGCTTCTCACGATCGGCTGATTGTCAATTCCACCGCCGCGTCTATAAACTCGGCGGTGGGAGGAGGCTTGCCCGTGGAGACGGGCGGCCGAGACGGTCATGTTCGAAGGACACGATCCTTATCTCGTCGCGCTCTCGGTGGCGATCGCGATTCTGGGGGGGTACACCGGCTTTGGCCTCACCGCGCGCATTCGCGGGACGCCGGACGCGAGCCATCGCGTGCTGCTCGCAGGCGCCGCATTTTTCCTCGCCATCGGCATCTGGACCATGCATTTCGTCGGCATGCTGGCGGCGCCGTTGCCGGCGGGTACGGTCTATCTGGTGCTGCCCACCATCGTGTCGTTCCTGATTTGCGCGCTGGTCGTCGGCATTTCCCTGTTCTTCGTCAGCGTCGGTGAGCCGACGGTTTCCCGCGTGGTGTCCTCGGCGGTGCTGCTCGGGGTCGGGATCGCCAGCATGCACTATGTCGGCATGCATGGATTGTCCGGCAATTTCGCCATGACGCACGACGTCACGATGGTGCTCCTGTCGGTCCTGATTGCGATCGCTGCGGCCTATGGCGGCCTGCGTGCGTTTCTGGCGCGCCAGGGCGGCGTGCAGCTCGCGCTGAGCGCCGTCGCCTATGGTTTTGCGGTGTCAGGCATGCACTACACCGCGATGGCCGGCATGCACCTGGTTCCGCTGTCGGAAGAGTCGCATCGTCACGTCGAAGGCCTGGCGGCATCGCCGCAAATCCTGTCGCTGGTCGTTGCGCTGCTCTGCTTCGTGATTGCCGCGGGCTTCCTGCTGTCGCTGGTGCCGGATCCGCGCAGGAAGATCGCGGCGGTGACAGGCGCGGCTG
>DATCXE010000607.1:0-5036 GCA_036565985.1 Bradyrhizobium sp. | reverse complement strand
GGAACCAGGATGTCGTCGAGCGTCTTGCCGTCGGCAAGCTGCTGACGGAATTCGGCCGTGCGGGCTTTCAGCGCCTCGTCCGACAGTTTCGTAAGCTCAGGCTCGAGCGCGTTGATGGCGTTGACGCGGGACTGGTATCCCTTCACCCGCCGGTCGTTGGCGGAGCCGAAAAATTTGCGGGCGAGCGCGCCGATCATGCCAATTCCTGCCTTTGCCGTTACCTGCGTTGCAGCCGTGACGTGTTAGACTAGGTTGCCCATCAACTCACCGTGACACATTGCGGCAAACGCCCCGAACCGGGGTCATCCGCCAAATGAGTGGGAATCGGGCAATCCAAGGTTCAACGGCAAAAACCGCAGCAAAATAAGCTTACTACCGTCGATAGGTTCCGGCAGAGATATGGCTGCCCCGGTGGGTTGTCAACGTAGGGAGATATGTCAAGGAATTCATCATTTCGACAGACTTTTCGCGTTGCCAAGTCCCGATGATTGGGCGAGTGTCCCGCCGCCTTTGGCGTCCCCTGTTCAAGACAAGGATTTTGCATGACCACCTCGTTCCCGGAAACGAAAACCGGCCTGCGCTTCCGCCTGGCCGCATTGGCCGCGACGGGCTGCCTGGCCGCGGTTCTGGCCGCCGGCCTGCCGGTTCGGGCCCAGGACAATCCCGTGCTTGCCAAGGTCAACGGCGTGGAGATCCGCCAGAGCGATGTCGCGCTCGCCGAAGAGGAACTCGGGCCGAGCCTCGCCCAGATGGACCCGGCGACCAAGAAGGACAACGTGCTGGCCTTCCTGATCGACCTGAAGATCGTCGCCAAGGCCGCCGAGGACAAGAAGGTCGAGAATTCCGAGGACTTCAAGAAGCGCCTGGCGTTCACGCGCAGCCGCCTCCTGATGGACAGCCTGCTGGCCACCGAAGGCAAGGCCGCCACCACCGAAGAGGCCATGAAGAAGGTCTATGAAGAGGCCTCCAAGCAGATCACCGGCGAAATGGAAGTCCACGCCCGGCACATCCTGGTCGAGACCGAGGACGAAGCCAAGGCGATCGCGGAAGAGCTGAAGAAGGGCGCCGATTTCGCCGAACTGGCGAAGAAGAAGTCCAAGGACCCGGGCGCCTCCGACGGCGGCGATCTCGGCTTCTTTACCAAGGAACAGATGGTGCCGGAATTCTCCGCCGTCGCCTTCGCGCTCGAGCCCGGCAAGATCTCCGACCCCGTGAAGTCGCAGTTCGGCTGGCATGTCATCAAGGTCGAGGAAAAGCGCGCCCGCAAGGCCCCCGACTTCGATCAGGTCAAGGCCCAGATCGAGACTTATGTAACGCGCAAGGCACAGGCCGAATACGTCGCCAAGCTGCGCGAGGCCGCCAAGGTCGAGCGCATGGACAAGCCGGCGGAAGCCGCCAAGGCCGACGCCAAGCCGGACGCCGCCAAGCCCGCGGATTCCAAGATGGCGCCGGCGAAGAAGTAAAAAATCGCTGTCACTTCTTCGAGACCAATAGTAATTACCATCGTCATGGCCGGGCCGAAGTGCCCGGCCATTCCATGTCTGGGACCTTGTTGCCCCGCCTTGAGGACGTGGATGGCCGGAGCAGGTCCGGCTGGATTGACCTGGTCGAAGAAGGTGCCCGCATGTCCTCCGCCGTTTCCCCCCTCGCCCCGACCGATGTCCCCGACATGCCCGCGATTGCGGGCGTGAGGCTTGCGACCGCCGCCGCCGGCATCCGCTACAAGGGGCGTACCGACGTGCTGCTCGCGGTGATGGACAAGGGCACCACGGCTGCCGGCGTGTTCACCAGATCGAAATGCCCGTCCGCTCCCGTCGAATGGTGCCGCGCCAGGCTGAAGGGGGGCAAGGCGCGCGCGCTCGTAGTCAATTCCGGCAATGCCAACGCCTTCACCGGCAAGACCGGCAAGCAATCCACGGCACTGACCGCGCAGATCGCGTCGAAGGCCGTAGGCTGCACGACCTCCGACGTGTTCCTCGCCTCGACCGGCGTGATCGGCGAACCGCTCGACGCCACCAAGTTCGACGGTGTGCTGGCAACGCTGGCTGAGGCGGCCACGCCCGAGCACTGGATGGACGCCGCGAAGGCCATCATGACCACCGACACCTTCCCGAAGGTGGCGACCGCGACCGTCAAGCTCGGCAAGGCCAGGGTCACCATCAACGGCATGGCCAAGGGCGCCGGCATGATCATGCCCGACATGGCGACCATGCTGTCATTCGTTTTCACCGACGCGCCGCTGTCGTCCACCGTGCTGCAGTCGCTGCTCAAGAGCGGCGTCGAGGACACTTTCAACGCCATCACCATCGACAGCGACACGTCGACGTCGGACACCCTGCTCGCTTTCGCCACCGGCGCGGCCGCCGAGCATGGTGCGCCGAAGATCAGCCGCGCCAGCGATCCCAGGCTGAAGGCTTTCGCCAAGGCCTTCCACGGGGTGCTCGCCGACCTCGCCGAACAGGTGGCCCGCGACGGCGAAGGCGCGCGCAAGCTGGTCGAGGTGATCGTCGAAGGCGCGACCACGAAACCCTCGGCCCGCAAGATCGCGATGTCGATCGCGAACTCGCCGCTGGTAAAGACGGCGATTGCCGGCGAGGACGCCAATTGGGGCCGCGTGGTGATGGCCGTCGGCAAGGCCGGCGAGCCCGCCAACCGCGACAAGCTGTCGATATCGTTCAACGGCATTCGCGTCGCAAAGAGCGGCGCGCGCGATCCGTCCTACAACGAGGCCGAGGTTTCCGAGGTGATGAAGAACCCGAAGATCCAGATCAAGGTCGCGCTCGGGCTCGGCAAGGGCCGCGACCGCGTGCTGACCTGTGATCTCACCAAGGAATATGTCGCCATCAACGGCGACTACCGCTCATGATGGCCGTCTGGCCGTCATTCCGGGGCGCGCAAAGCGCGAACCCGGAATCTCGAGATTCCGGGTTCGATGCTGGCGCATCGCCCCGGAATGACAGTCGGAAAATTGATAGAACACATGGCTGACATCAAGCTCACTCTCGTGGTTGCCTGTGCGCTGGTCGACGTCGACAAGCGCGTGCTGCTGGCACAGCGCCCGGAAGGCAAGGCGCTTGCGGGCCTGTGGGAGTTTCCCGGCGGCAAGGTCGAGCCCGGCGAACGGCCGGAGCAGACCCTGATCCGCGAACTGCACGAGGAGATCGGCATCGACGTCAGCGAGCCGTGCCTGGCGCCGCTGACCTTTGCCAGCTACGCCTATGACGGCTTTCATCTGCTGATGCCGCTCTACATCTGCCGGCGCTGGGAAGGCACGGTGATCGCGCGCGAGGGCCAGCAACTGGCCTGGGTCCGCGCCAACAGGCTGCGCGACTACCCGATGCCGCCGGCGGACATTCCGCTGATCCCGCATTTGATCGATCTGCTGATGTGACGCGCGTGGCCGGCGCCTGCTGGAGCAGCGCAGTGCCGGCACAAAAAGTCGAAAACAACCCCATGCAAAGTAGAACGCCGCCACGCCCGCGGGCATTCCGCTGGTCTCGCACCTGATCGATTTGGTTATGTGATGTCTCCGACCTCATCCTGAGGAGGCGCGAAAGCGCCGTCTCGAAGGATGGCCACATCGGGGCTTCATGGTTCGAGACGCGCCTGCGGCGCTCCTCACCATGAGGTCAGGCATCAAGTGCTCTTCCCCTTCACCGCTGCCTCCAAGCTCGCCTTCGCCGAGCCCGGCCGCAACGGCTTCTGCTGGCTTTCGTGCGGCGCCCAGCCGGACAGCCAGATCACGTCGAAAGTCGCGCGGATGCGGCCGTCGGAATCGGAGAAGCGTTCGCCGTAAATCTGCGCCATCCGCAGTAGGGTGGCGCGGCGGGTCGGCGTACGACGCCGCTCGATCAGGATATTGGTCGCGCCCATACGCCTGAGATCGGCCATCAGCGCGAACGCGCTGTCGTAGCGCACCACGACGCGATCGACGTCGGTGACTGGCAATGCAAGGCCGGCGCGCTGCAGCAGGCTGCCGATGTCGCGCAGATCGGCAAAGGGCAGGACGCGCGGCGACACCCCGCCCTCGCATTCGGCCTCTGCCGCCGCAAAGGATTGCCTGAGTTCGGTCAGCGTATCACCGCCGATCATCGCCGCCAGCAGCAATCCGTCCGGCTTCAGCGCGCGACGGATCTGCGCCAGCACACCCGGCAGATCGTTGACGAACTGGAAGGCCAGCGCGGAGACGACGAGATCCAGTGACTCCGGCTGCAAGGGCAGCACTTCCGCTTCATCGAGATCGATGCGAGCGATTGATCGGAAGCGATCGGCCAGCGGCTTGCGCAGCAGCTCGCCTGGCGTCCAGACAACCACGGCGTCGGAAAAGCTGCGCGTCACCGCCTGCAGCCGATCTTCCATATCTTCCCTGACGCGATCGAGCAGGAAAGTGACGGGCGCACCGCGCCGCGCGCGATCGATCCGCGCGCGCAGCATGGCGCGATCGAATAGAATGGGCGCAGCGGTCGGGTTCGAAGCCATGCCGGTTGGTACGCCGCCTGCCCCATCTCTGGCAATCCCGCGCTTGAGCCGCGCGACACACATCGCTAGCCTCACGCCCATGGACGCCGAGGCATCACCATCACGCGCCATCACCAGCCACCTGCGCGGCGCGCTCGGCGCCTGCCGCGACGTGCTCGCGCATATTCCACGGCTGGCGCTCGACATCGCGCTGCCGACGCTGTGCGTTTCCTGCCGCGAGCCGGTCGATGGCGAAGGCGTCTGCGCGGCGTGCTGGGCGAAAATGTCGTTCATCGAGCCGCCCTATTGCCCGCGGCTCGGCATTCCCTTTGTCTACGATCCGGGACCGGAATTGCTGTCGATGGAGGCAATCGCCAACCCACCGGCGTACCAGCGCGCCCGCGCCGCGGTGCGCTATGACGACGTCGCCCGCACACTGGTTCATTCGCTGAAATACCAGGACCGCACCGACCTCGCGCCCACCATGGGCCGCTGGATGGCCCGCGCGGGCCAGGAATTGCTTGGCGAGGCCGACGTGCTGGTGCCGGTTCCCCTGCACTGGCGGCGCGGCTGGAGCC
>DATCXE010000571.1:0-3505 GCA_036565985.1 Bradyrhizobium sp. | reverse complement strand
GCCAATCAGCGAGCGCGCGGCGCGATAATCCCTGTCGATGTCATGCCCGCCGACGGTGACGCTGCCCTCGCTCAGCTTGGCGATGCCGCAGATGATGCTGATCAGCGTGGTCTTGCCGGCGCCGTTCGGCCCCAGCAGCGCGAAGATCTCCCCGCGCCTGATGTCCAGATTGATGCCGTTGAGCGCCTTGAATCCGGTGCCGTAGGTCTTCGAGAGATTTGAGACGGTTATGATGGAAGGCATCGCGAGCATGGCAGTCTGATAAGGGGGTCCGAACGACACGGCGGCGCTTTGGCCGAAGGTCGGCGTGGGGAGAGGGCGGGGAACCGGGAGATAGGAACGCGGAGGACGTTCCGCAATCCATCGCACTGACGAAAAAGGATCTATTCCGCGGCGTGCGCGCGCGCGGGCAATTCGATCAGGGCGACCATGTACGTCTTGAGATCACCGGCAATTTCGGGATCCGATTTCAATTCAGTCAATGTACGCGGACGCGGCAGCGCCTTGCCGTCCTCTTCGTAACTCTCGGCATAAAGCTCCAAAGCTTCCGGCGCGTTGCGCAATGCTTCGTCAATATCATCGCCTGCGGAAGTGCAGCCGGGCAGGTCCGGAAACCAGACGCCAATGGCGTGGTCCGGCCCAGCATCTTCAATAAGGGCGATGTAGTGGGCCATGGTTAATCTCAGTCAGGTTTCCACCGTGCACCCTTATAAATGGCACGGACCAGGCCTTTTCCCAAGTCTTTCTTGGGGTGCGGAATGACGAGCGTTTCGCCGGAGTCGGCGCTTTTGAAAACGTGGTGGGAACCCGTTACCCGAACCAGAGTCCACCCCTCACGCTCCAGGCGTCGAATAATTTCGCGACTGTTCGTCAACATGAAGAGCCCCCCATCCAAATCATATTATGGGAGAATAGAGAGGGCCAGCTAGCGTTACGTGAGGGGGCCTTCAGTCTCCGCTAAATCCAGCTGGAAGCCGAATACATCGACATTCTCCACCTGGAAGTCGATCTCTGGAAACCGGACGAAGCCGAGACGTTCGTACATCGTCCAGGCCGTTTGCATGATCCTGGTGGTATGCAGAATTATTCTGGCCTTGCCCGTGCGCCGTGCGTGTTCGATGCAGAAATTGGCCAGCGCCTTGCCGACGCCCTGGCCCTGGCACGCGCCGTCGACGGCGAGCAGGCGGACGCCGGCCGCATTGGTGATCGTCGCAACGGTGCTCACGCCGTACTGGGTCAGATCGTCGATGTAATCGATGCTGCCGAGCAGTTGGCCATTGTCATCGGCAGCAACAAAAAGCGTGAATGCGGGGTTGGCGGCGCGGGCGGCGACGTTTTCCAGCATTGCATAGTAAGGCGGCCAGGCTTCCGGGGAGGGCATGCCGGGCAGGGCGGCGTAGGCGGACACCAGCAGCTTGCCCATCGCCGCAAAATCGTCTGCCCGTGCCTGACGGATGCTCCAACGCGATGCCGATGAACTCATGTTGTGGCGGCCTTACACGCGCTTGACGAAACTATCGACTACCTTCTTCTCGCCGGCCTTGTCGAACGCGATCGTCAGCTTGTTGCCGTCGATCTTCACCACGTGGCCGTAGCCGAATTTCTCGTGAAAGACGCGATCGTCGAGCGAGAATTCCGACACCGTGCCGGTGGACTTCGCGACCAGTTCGCCCTCGATCACCATCGGTCCGCGCTTGTTGCGGGAGAAGCCGCCAGCGAAGGCATCACCACGCGCGCCTGAATGCGACGACTGGCTTTCTTCAAACCCGCCGCGGTCCTGGCCGCCGCGGCCGCCCTGATTGCGCGCGCGGTTGGCCTGCGCGCGCTGCCAGCCCGGGGTGGTGTAGCTGGAGCCGAAGGATTCGACGTTGTCGAAGCGCGACGGGCCATAGCCGCCGCTGCCGCCCCAGCCGGAGCCGCCTTTGGACTCCGTGATCTCGACATTGGCCGACGGCAGTTCGTCGAGGAAGCGCGAGGGAATCGTGGTCGACCATGTGCCGTGGATGCGCCGGTTGGTGGCGAAATAGAGTTTCGCACGGCGGCGGGCGCGCGTCAGCCCGACATGGGCGAGGCGGCGCTCTTCCTCGAGGCCGGCGCTGCCCTGTTCGTCGAGCGTGCGCTTGCTTGGAAACAGGCCTTCCTCCCAGCCGGGCAGGAAGACGTTCTCGAACTCGAGCCCCTTGGCCGAGTGCAGCGTCATCAGCGACACCGCCTCGTCCGCGTCGCCGCCGTCGCGGTCCATCACCAGCGAGATGTGTTCGAGAAAGCCTTGCAGGTTCTCGAACTCTTCCATCGAACGCACGAGTTCCTTCAAATTGTCGAGCCGGCCCGCGGCGTCGGCCGAGCGGTCCTTCTGCCACATCTCGGTATAGCCGCTCTCGTCGAGCACGATTTCGGCCAATTCCGTATGCGTCATCACCTCGCGCTGGGCGCGCCAGCGCTCGAACTGCAGGAGCAGATCGCGCAACGACCCGCGCGCCTTTGGCTTCAGTTCGTCGGTTTCGACCACGGCGCGCGCCGCCTCGAACAGCGGAATGCGACGCTTGCGGGCGTGGTCGTGCAACATCTGCACGGTGGCGTCGCCGAGCCCGCGCTTGGGCACGTTGACGATGCGCTCGAAGGCGAGATCGTCGGCGGACGAATTGATCACGCGCAGATAAGCCAGCGCATCGCGGATTTCGGCGCGCTCATAGAACCTCGGACCGCCGATCACGCGATAGGACAGGCCGAGCGTGACGAAGCGATCTTCGAATTCGCGCATCTGGAACGAGGCCCGCACCAGGATCGCGACCTCGTTGAGGTTCTCGCCCGCGCGCTGCAGTTCCTCGATCTCCTCGCCGATGGCGCGGGCTTCCTCTTCCGAATCCCAGGAGCCGGTCACGGTGACCTTTTCGCCGTCGACATCCTCGGTGCGCAGCGTCTTGCCCAGACGGCCTTCATTGTGCGCGATCAGATGCGAGGCGGCGGCGAGGATGTGGCCGGTGGAGCGGTAGTTGCGTTCGAGGCGGATGATCTTGGCGCCGGGAAAATCGTGATCGAAGCGCAGGATGTTGTCGACCTCCGCGCCACGCCAGCCATAGATCGACTGGTCGTCGTCGCCGACGCAGCAGATGTTCTTGAGGGGTGTCGTCGAGGCAGGCGCGGGCACAGTGTTTCCCTCGTCATTCCGGGGCGCACCGACAGGTGCGAACCCGGAATCTCGAGCTGAGTCCTCGTTACTTCTAGATTCCGGGTTCGCGTCTTCGACGCGCCCCGGAATGACGGCAGGCTCGGTTGCCCCGGGAATGATGGACGAAAGAGGGGCGCCTGGCCGCGATGGCGCCTGCGACAACAGCCGCAGCCACAGATACTGCGCCACGTTGGTGTCCTGGTATTCGTCCACCAAAATGAACTTGAAGCGCTGCTGGTACTGCCGCAGCACGTCCGGGTTCTGCCGGAACAGGCGGATGCACTCGAGCAGCAGGTCGCCGAAGTCGGCGGCGTTGAGCGTCTTCAGCCGCTCCTG
>DATCXE010000570.1:0-6838 GCA_036565985.1 Bradyrhizobium sp. | reverse complement strand
GGCGGTGGCCGCCGGCATGGTGCCGCTCGCGATCGGGTCGCAGACCAACGGCTCGATGATCCGTCCGGCTGCATTTTGCGGTGTGTTCGGGGTGAAGCCCAGTCATGGTCTGATCTCGCGCGCCGGTGCTTTGACACTCTCGCATAAGCTCGACCATGTCGGCGCCTTTGCTCGCTCGCTCGAAGACCTTGCGCTGATCCTGGACGTGCTCGCCGGCCACGATCCGGCCGATCCCGATTCTCGGGCCTATGCCTCGCCAGGTTTCCGGACGGCTGTCGCCGAAGAGCCGCCTTTACCGCCGAGCTTTGCGCTTGTGCGCACGCCGATGTGGGACAAGGCCGATCCGCAAGCGCGCGGCGCGCTGGAAGATCTCGCCAAGGAAGTGGGCGCCCACGAGGTCGATCTGCCGGACGATTTTCGCAACGCCTGGGACGGGCAGCACGCGATCATGGCCGCCGACATGGCCCACAATCTGGGCCACTTCGTCGATAAGGGTGGCGAGGTCAGCGAGCCCTTCCGCGCTCTGATCGCCGAGGGCCGCGAGGTTACGGCAGTGCAATATCTGGCGGCAATGCGCGATGCGCGGCGTTATGGCGAGCGCCTGTCGTACATTTTCGAGCAACTCGCCGACGCCATCCTCACGCTGTCCGCGAAGGGCGTGGCTCCCGAAGGGCACGGCACGACTGGCGATCCGGTGTTCTGCTCGCTGTGGACCTTGATCGGATATCCGTCGTTCAACTTGCCGCTGTTGACGGATTCCGCCGGACTTCCGATCGGCGTGCAGCTTGTCGGCGCGCCGGGGCGCGACGAGCGGCTGTTGCGCACGGCGCGCGCCACGATCGCAACGCTGGCGGAATAGCGGCTTTAGATTTCACCGACGCCCCAAGCAGCTCCCATCCCGCCGGCATTCAGTCGGCGCGGATTTTTTTGTTTTTTTGGTCGGCCTCATTTTTTTGACATGGCGAAAGTCGCGATTAAGGCAAAATTCCGACTTGTCGCGCCTTGAAAATCAAGACAGACTAAGGCTTAGGACGCGGGTGTTTGTGCCTGTGATACCAATAGAAAACAAGAACACTAAAAACAATTAGTTCAACAGGGAGGAGAGTTGAAATGGCTAAGGACAAGGGTTCTGTAGTTGCGACTCGCCGTAAATTTCTAGGCGGCGCCGCCGTTGCCGGCGCTGCGACCATTGCCATGCCGCAGGTTTCGCGCGCCCAGACCGTGACGCTGAAGATGCAGGGCTCCTGGGGTACGGGCGACATTCTCAACGACTACGCCAAGCAATACGTCGAGATCGTCAACGACATGGGCGGCGGTCGCCTGAAGATCGATTATCTCAATGCTGGCGCCGTGGTGAAGGCGTTCGAGGTGCAGGACGCCGTGAACAAGGGCGTGCTGGACGGTGGCCATCTTGTGCCGGCCTATTGGTACGGCAAGAACCGCGCCGCCTCGCTGTTCGGGACGGGCCCCTGCTACGGCTGGGATGCCCACCAATTCCTCGCCTGGTTCTACTCGGGCGACGGCCAGAAACTGTACAATAACCTTGTCCAGAAGGTGCTCGGGCTCAACCTCGTCGGCTGGTTCTGCATGCCGATGCCGACGCAGCCCTTCGGCTGGTTCAAGAAGAAGCCGAATTCGATCGCGGACGTGAAGAACCTGAAATATCGGACGGTCGGCCTGTCGACCAACGTCAACCAGCAAATGGGCCTGAAGGTGACCCAGCTTCCGGGCGGCGAAATCATTCCCGCCATGGAAAAGGGCGTCGTCGACGCCTTCGAATACAACAACCCAACATCGGACCGCCGCTTCGGCGCCGCCGACGTCGCCAAAGTCTATATGCTGAGCAGCTATCATCAGCCGTCAGAGTGCCTGGAGATCATCTACAACAAGACCAAGTACGATTCCCTCGCCAAGGAGCATCAGGCGATCCTGCGGCACGCGATCGAGGCAGCTTCGTCGACCAATCTGTGGCTGGCTTACGCGAACTATCCGAAGGATCTGCAGGCGCTGATCCATAAGGATGGCGTCAAGGTCTATAGGACGCCGGAGTCGATCCTCAAGGCACAGCTCGATGCCTGGGACAAGGTCGTCGCGCATTACAGCAAAGAAGAGCAGTTCAAGACCATCAGCGAAAATCAGAAGAAGTGGGCGAAAGATGTGGCCTTCTTCCAACTGCTCAACGCCCACGACACCAAGCTCGCCTACGAGCACTATTACGGCAAAGAGCAGCCGCTCGGGTACTGATCCCTGGTGCGCTTAGCCGGGCCAGGGCCCGAATGAAAAGAGGGGACGGCGATACATTCGTCGTCCCCTATTATTGGCGGCGGCCGCACTCGGGGGGGAGCGAAATCACATGCTCACTTATATTTCTATCGTTGATCGCATCAGCACGGCGATCGGCAAGGCTTTCGGCTGGTACATCCTCATTCTCACCTTTGGGGTGAGCTACGAGGTGTTCGTCCGCTATGTGCTGCGCGATCCCACGATCTGGGCCTACGATCTCTCTTACAACATGTATGCCTGTCTGTTCGTCATGGCCGGGGCCTATTCGCTGGCCCGCAACGCCCATGTGCGTGCCGATACAGTTTACCGGCTGTGGTCTCCGCGCATGAAGGCGGCCATGGACCTCACGCTGTTCATTTTGTTCTTCTTTCCCGGCGTGCTGGCGCTGACTTATTCGGGTTACCAATACGCCAGCGAGTCGTGGCACTACGGCGAAGTCAGCGTCTACAGTCCGGCCGACATCCCGATCTCTCCGCTCAAGTCGTTGATCCCGGCCGCGGGAATCACCCTGATTTTCCAGGGCATTGCCGAGGTCTTCCGCTGCATTATTTGCATAAGAACAAACGAATGGCCGCCGCGATTGCAGGATGTGGAGGAGATGGAATCCGCCATCATGCATGAGCGTGAATATCAAGCAGAACACCAACAAGAAATTTCCGGCGGGGAGCTGCGCTCATGAGCGGGGGTGAAGTCGGCCTTTTGATGATCTGCCTGCTGATCGTCATGATCATGCTGGGGTTTCCGATTGCGTTCACGCTCATGGGCATGGGCGTGTTCTTCGGATACTGGGCCTATGCGATGCCCGACCAGATCCATCACATCTTTCAGAATCGCATCTTCGATCTGCTGGTCCAGAATACGTTCAGCATCCTCAGTAATGACACGTTGACCGCGGTGCCATGTTTTCTATTCATGGGATACGTCGTCGAACGTGCCAACATTCTCGATCGGTTGTTTTTCAGCATCCAGCTTGCGGCGCGGCGCGTGCCAGGCTCGCTGGCGGTCGCCACGCTGATCACTTGCGCGCTGTTTGCGACCGCGGTCGGCATTGTGGGCGCGGTGGTGACGCTGATGGGGCTGTTGGCCTATCCGGCTATGTTGCGGGCCGGCTATGACGTCAAGCTTGCCTCCGGCGTGATCTGCGCGGGCGGATGCCTCGGCATCCTGATCCCGCCCAGCATTCTGCTCATCCTTTATGCGGCGACGGCGGGCGAATCGGTGGTCAAGCTGTATGCTGGCGCCTTCATTCCGGGCTTTGTGCTCGCCGGTTTTTACATCCTCTATGTGATGGGCCGGGTCGTGATCAATCCGAAGCTCGCGCCCTCGCTGCCTGCCGATCAGGCGAAAGTCCCGCCGGCCCAGATATTCTACGCGCTGCTTACGTCGTTCTTCCCGCTTGCGATCCTTATCCTGTCGGTGCTTGGCGCCATCCTGTTCGGCCTCGCGACCCCGACCGAAGCGGCAGCAGTAGGGTCCTTCGGCAGCCTCGTGCTTGCCGCCGGCTACCGGCAACTCGACTTCCAGCGCGTGAAGGAAGCAGTTTACCTGACCGCCAGAACGTCGGCGATCGTGACCTATCTGTTCGTCGGCTCGTGGACCTTTGCCTCCGTGTTCGCCTATCTCGGCGCCCAGTCATTGGTCGAAGAGCTGATCAAAAGCCTGAACCTGAATCAGGCTGGATTCCTGCTGCTCACCCAGTTCATCATCTTCTTGCTGGGCTGGCCGCTGGAATGGACCGAGATCATCATCATTTTCGTCCCGATCTTCCTGCCGCTGCTGAAGTTTTACAACGTCGACCCGGTATTCTTCGGTGTGCTGGTCGCGCTCAACATGCAGACCGCGTTCAACACGCCGCCAATGGCAATGGCCGCGTTCTATCTAAAGGGCATCGCGCCACCGCACGTTTCGTTGAACGAGATTTTTGCCGGTGCGTTGCCGTTCGTGTTCATGGTGTTCATGACGATGGCGTTGATGTATGTGTTCCCCGGAATGGCGCTCTGGCTGCCAAGCGCGCTCTATTCGCAATGACGCGTATCGGCGGCGCGCGGAGCGCGGGGGTTTTGAAGCATGGCTGACGTGAAGACGCTTGCCGACACCATTGCGGACCTCCGCGATGGTGTCGTCAGCGCGGAAGAGGTGGTCGAATCCTGCCTCGCGCGGATTGAGGTGGTCGATAAGGACATCGAGGCCTGGGCCTTCCTCGACCCGAGCCACGCGCGCGCCCAGGCCCGCCATCTCGACGAGATGCGCCAGGACGGCAAGCCGCTCGGCCCGCTGCACGGCATTCCCGTCGGCATCAAGGATATCTTCGACACCGCCGATATGCCGACCGAGGACGGGACCGTCCTGCATGCCGGCCGCCAGCCGCATGACGACTGCACGGTCGTCACCGCGCTGCGCTATGCCGGCGCGGTGATCATGGGCAAGACCACGACGACCGAACTCGCCGTTATGAGTCCGTGCAAGACCCGCAATCCGCACGACCGCAAACATTCGCCGGGCGGCTCGTCGAGCGGATCGGCCGCTGCGGTCGCCTCCGGCATGGTGCCGCTGGCGGTGGGGTCGCAGACCAATGGCTCGACGATCCGGCCCGCCGCCTATTGCGGCGTCGTCGGCTTCAAGCCCACGCACGGCCTGATTTCGCGGCGCGGCGTGCTGTCCCAATCGCGCACGCTCGATCAAATCGGCGTTTTCGCCGGCAGCGTCACGGACGCGGCACTCCTGGCCGAGATCCTCATGGTCCCCGATCCAGGCGATCTCGACATGCGCGCGCAGGCGCGCCCGCATCTCAGCGCTCTGGCGGCCTCGAAGCCGCCTTTGCCGCCGCGACTCGCTTTCGTCAAAACGCCGGTGTGGGATCAGGCCGAGGACGGCACCAAATCCGCCTTTGCCGAACTGGTCGATTTTCTTGGCGATAGCGTCGTCGAAACGCCGTTGCCATCGATGTTCGACCATGCGGTCGATATCCACCGGACGATTCATGAGGCCGACTTGGCGGTCGCCTTCGCACGCGAATATGACGGGGGGCGCGACCGGCTCAGCCAAAGCTTGCGCGAGATGATCGAGCGCGGCCAGCAAGTGAAGGCGGCCGACTATCTCCGCGGCGTGGCGCGCATTCCAATTCTGAGCCGCGAGGCGGAGGAGATCTTCAAGAACTGCGACGCCATTTTGACGCCCGCGACGGTGGGCGAGGCGCCGCGCGGATTCGACAACACCGGCAGCCCGATCTTCTGCACCATCTGGACGCTGCTCGGGCTGCCCGCGATCAGCCTTCCCTTGATGCAAGGCGAAAACGGCCTGCCGCTCGGTGTCCAGCTCGTCGGCCCGCGCGGGTTCGATGGCCGCCTATTGCGCACGGCACAATGGCTCACCGATCTGGTCGCGAAGGCGGCTGGAGGGAAGAAGAAACGCGCCCGCTGACGGGCTACAAGGTCGCATCAAATCGCGTCAGGCCCGCTTCATACAGCGGTTGACTGTCACTCGCGGTCCGCACGTACCCGGGCGGCTGTGTTCGCGCTCCGCATATCGGTGAAGAATGAATACACCATCAGCGCGAGGCTGATGACGACGATGACGGTCAATGGCGTCGAGGGCACCTTCAGTGCGAAAAAACCGATATAGAGAATCGCCGGAATGACGCCGATTGCGATAGCGATCAAATCGATCATGGCCGCGTTACTCGGTTATTCTTCATGAATCTATCAGCATGTAAGTGAAGCATAGTCCGCTGTCGGAGGCAACGGGCCATGGTGACCGTTTCAGCCTCGGCCGGCCCCGCGGACGAAGCCGCTTCGACTCATGCCGACGCGCCGAGCTGCCGTTTGAGGAAGGCGATAGTGCGGCCCCAGGCGAGATCGGCGGCAGCCTTGTCATAGCGGTTGCCGGTGTCGTTGTTGAAGGCATGATTGACGTTCGGGTAGACGTAAATGGCGAACGTTTTGCCGTCCGCTTTCAGCGCGGCCTCATAGGCGGCAATGCCGGCATTGATGCGCTGGTCGAGGCCGGCATAGTGCAGCAGCAGCGCGGCGTGGATCGACTTGACCGCGGCCGCTGGCGGCTGCGCGCCGTAGTAGGCGACTCCAGCTTTGAGATGGGGCGCCAGCACCGCCACACGGTTGACGATGCCGCCGCCCCAGCAGAAGCCGATTGCGCCGACCTTGCCGGTCGATTCGGCATGGCTTTCCAGGAACGGAACCGCAGCGGCGATGCGGCGCGCGGTTTCGCCCGGGTCGAGTGTGCCGATCATCGCGCGGCCTTTGTCCTCGTCGGACGGCGTGCCGCCGAGTGGCGACAGCATGTCGACCGCGTAAGCAAGGAATCCTTCGAGCGCGAGGCGGCGCGCGATATCCTTGATATGCGGATTGAGCCCACGGTTCTCGTGGATGACGATGACGGCGGGACGTTTCTGCTTTGCTTTCAGCCGCGCCAAAGTGCCGGTGATGCGCGTGCCGTGCGCGTCGTAAGCGGCCGTGTCGATCGCGAGCCGCGTGTCGTCGGGCGCAACCACAGCGGCGCGGGCATAATCGTTTTGCAGGAGCGGCAGCAGCGTCAGCGC
>DATCXE010000551.1:0-3465 GCA_036565985.1 Bradyrhizobium sp. | reverse complement strand
GCTCAACATCGCCGCGGAGGGCGTGGCGTCCGGCGCGTCAAAACTGTTCATCCGCCGTCACGACATGCAGATCGGGCCGGCCGGAACCGGCTCGCTGGAGGGCGCGGTGCGCCACGTCCGTTCGTTCGGGCCGATCCAGCGGGCGGAGGTGGCGCTAACGGACGGCGAGGGCAAGACCGTGATCGAGATCGACGCGCCGCGGGACCGGGAACTCCAGGCCGGCGAGATCGTCAGCCTGCAGCCGCGCCGCTACCGGATTTTCGCCGCGCAGGATTGACGGCGAAGTCGTCATTCCCCGATGCGCAATTGCGCATCTGGGGTTCGCTTCGTGCCCCGGAATGACCGTCAAATTGCTCTCCCGTTCACCATTCAGCCACGGTTGGTATGCAACAACGGCAGACCAATTCGGGGGAATCATGCGGGCATTACTCGTCATTTTCGCGCTTCTGGCGCTCTGCGGCTGCACGGCCGACACCAAGGTGCCGGACCAGCCGACCATGTATCTGAGCATGGCCAATGGCGGCGCGACGCTGGATCCGCAGGCCGCCGCCTCGATGATCTCGCTGTATCGCCAGAATAACGGCCTCTCCGGCGTGGTGGTGGATCCTGATCTGATGAAGCTTGCGGCAGCGCAATCGGAGGCGATGGCCAAGCGCAACAAGCTCGACCATGACGTCAAGGGCCCGCTGGAAAAGCGGCTGGGAGCGTCCGGCTATCCGGCCAAGCTGGCGGTCGAAAACGTCTCGGCCGGCTATCACACGCTGGCGGAAGCCTTTTCGGGCTGGCGCGATTCCCCGCCCCACAAGGCCAATATGCTCAAGAACGGTGTCACAAAATTGGGCATCGCGGCGATCTATGCTCCGAACACCAAATACAAGGTGTTCTGGACGCTCATTCTCGCATCAACCTGAAGCCCGGTCCGGCTGCCGTTTCCTGCTTGGCGTGGCGATAAATTCGGCGTGATCCGTGCCTGGATCTCACCGATTGACGCCGCCGCAAACTGCCGCCACGGTGCCGGCTTTACTGGCTTCTGATAGACGGTCACGATGGATCACTCCAACGACCTGCCAGCCACCACGCCCGCCAAGGCACAGCGCGTGCTGGTGCTGCAGGGCGGCGGCGCGCTCGGCTCCTACCAGGCCGGCGCCTTCCAGGCCCTGTGCCGCGCCGGATTCGAACCGGAATGGATCGCGGGCATCTCGATCGGCGCCATCAATGCCGCGATCATTGCCGGCAACGACCCCGACAAGCGCGTCGGTCGCCTCAAGGAATTCTGGGAGATGGTGTCGTCGCCGGTGCCGTGGAATCCCGTCACAAACGGTGACCGCGCGCGTTCGCTGTTCAACGAGACCAGCGCCGCGCTGATTGCGACCTTCGGCGTGCCCGGTTTTTTCACGCCGCGCATTCCGCCGGCGCCGCTATGGCCGCCGGGCAGCCCGCAATCGCAGAGCTATTACGACACCGCGCCGCTGAAGAAGACCCTGGAACGGCTGGTGGACTTCGACCGCATCAACGATCTGAAAACGAGGCTCAGCGTCGGCGCGGTCGGCGTCACCTCGGGCAATTTCAGATATTTCGACAATTTCGAATTCAGGAAGCTCGGCAAGAAGATCGGTCCGGAGCACATCATGGCGTCCGGCGCGCTGCCGCCCGGCTTTCCCTCCGTCGAGATCGAAGGCGAGCATTACTGGGACGGCGGCATCGCCTCCAACACGCCGCTCGACCATGTGCTTGGCGAGGAAACCCAGCGCGATTTGCTGATCTTCCAGGTCGACCTGTTCAGTGCGCGCGGCGATTTGCCGACCTCGCTGCTGGAAGCCGCCGAGCGCGAGAAGGATATCCGCTACTCCAGCCGTACCCGCATGAACACCGACAAGAACAGGCAGGTGCACAACGCGCGCAAGGCGCTGCGCGATCTGCTCGGGAAACTGCCCGACTATCTGAAGAAAGATCCGTCGGTGGAATATCTCTGCAACGCGGCCAAGGAAAACACCGTCACCGTCGTGCATCTGATCTACAAGAGCAAGAACTACGAATCCTCGTCGAAGGATTACGACTTTTCGCACGTCGCCATGCTCGAACACTGGAACGCCGGTGTCCACGACGTACATCTTTCGATGCGTCACAAGGATGTGCTGGAGCGCCCGCAGTCTGGCCAGACCATGGTGGCCTACGATATGACGGGGGATGCTCCCAGAACCCCCGCAGGCAAGCAGGAGTGATGAAATGGATATGTTAAAAGGCAAGAATGCTGTCGTGACCGGCTCGACGAGCGGCATCGGGCTGGCATATGCGCGCGCTTTCGCCCGCGCCGGCGCCAACGTCGTCATCAACGGCATGGGCGTGCCGGCCGATATCGAGCGGGAGCGCTCCGGCATCGAGACGGATTTCAAGGTGCGCGCGGTGCATTCGCCCGCCGACATGACCAAGCCCGCCGAGATTGCCGAAATGGTCGCGCTCGGCGAGAAGACCTTCGGCTCGGTCGACATTCTCGTCAACAATGCCGGGATCCAGTTCGTCTCTCCGATCGAGGAGTTTCCGATCGAGAAATGGGACGCGATCATTGCGATCAATCTGTCGTCGGCATTCCATGGCATTCGCGCCGCGGTGCCCGGCATGAAGAAGCGCGGCTGGGGCCGCATCATCAACACCGCATCGGCGCATTCGCTGGTGGCTTCGCCCTTCAAGTCGGCCTATGTCTCGGCCAAGCACGGCATCGCAGGGCTGACAAAGACGGTGGCGCTGGAGCTTGCGACCTTCAAGATCACCTGCAACTGCATCAGCCCGGGCTATGTCTGGACACCGCTGGTCGAGCACCAGATCCCCGAGACCATGAAGGCGCGCAACATGACCAAGGAACAGGTCATCAAGGACGTGCTGCTCGATGCGCAGCCGACCAAGGAGTTCGTGACCTCGGATCAGGTTGCCGCGCTGGCGCTGTTCCTGTGCAGTGACGATGCCGCCCAGATCACCGGCTCCAACTACTCGATCGACGGCGGCTGGACCGCGGAGTAGGGAATGCCAACTGTCGGGAGCGCGCTCTAATGAGCAGGGCCCCCGACAAAGGCAGCGAAGCTCGCCGGCGACAAATGCAATTCGTTGACGGCGAGCTTGCCGGCTACCAGAATCAGAACCGAGGCCAGCACCAGCCTCAGCACCGTCTCGGGAACCCGGATCGCGCAGTAACTGCCGATCACGATACCGGGCAATGAACCTATCAGCAGCACTCCCATCAGCGCCCAATCGACTGAACCCAGCGCCCAGTGGCCGATGCCCGCCACCAGTGTCAGCGGCACCGCATGCGCGATGTCAGAGCCGACGATGTTCGCCATCGGCAGCCGCGGATAGAGCAGCAGCAGCGCGGTGACGCCAACTGCGCCGGCGCCGACCGACGAAATCGACACCAGCACGCCCAGTGCCACGCCGACCGCCACGGTCGCCCGGTTCGTCGTCGCGCCGTCGAGC
>DATCXE010000544.1:0-8014 GCA_036565985.1 Bradyrhizobium sp. | reverse complement strand
CGCCATCGAGATCCGCCATCTGCAGCGCACCGAGGTGCTGGAAGCGGAAGAGTATTTTTCGCCGGGCCAGAAGGGCTCGTCGGCGATGCCGCACAAGCGTAACCCGGTCTTGACCGAAAACCTCACCGGCCTGTCGCGCATGGTGCGCGCCTACGCGATGCCGGCGATGGAAAACGTCGCCCTCTGGCATGAGCGCGACATCTCGCACTCCTCGGCCGAACGCATGATAGGGCCTGACGCCACCGTGACGCTCGACTTCGCGCTGATGCGCCTTGCCGGGTTGATCGAAAAGCTTTTGATCTATCCCGCCAACATGCAGAAGAACCTCGACCGGCTCGGGGGACTGGTACATTCGCAGCGGCTCTTGATCGCGTTGACGCAAAAGGGAGCCAGCCGCGAGGACGCCTACAAATATGTCCAGCGCAACGCGATGCCGGTCTGGCGCGGCGAAGGCGATTTCCTGAGCCTGCTGAAAAGAGACCCCGACGTGAAGAAGCATCTGACCGACGCCGACATCGAGGAGCAGTTCGACCTCGGCTATCACTTCAAGCACGTCGACACGATCTTCAAGCGCGTGTTCGGCGAGAGCTGACTACTCTGCCGGCGCGCTCGCAGAACCACCATCGATCATCCGGGCGGTGACGCGGTCGCGACGCACGAAGTGGTGCCACAGCGCGGCCGCGAAGTGGATCGCGATCAGCGCCAGCAGCACGTAGGCGAACAGGATATGGCGGTCTTCGTAGGTTCGAGCCGCGGCCCTGTCGGGCGAGGTGATCTGCGGAACGTGAAACAGCCCGAACCAGTCCGAATAGTTCGGCGTGCGGGCGCCGGAATGCGCCCAGCCCAGCACCGCCACCAGAATGGTCACGGCATAGAGCGCCCAATGGCTCGTTCCCGCAGCAAACCGTTGCCAGCGGGGCGTGCTCACGGGCAGGGCCGGCGTCGGATTGAGGCCGCGCCAGATCAGGCGGAACACCATCAGCAGCAGCACGAGATAACCGATATCGGCATGGATCGAGCGGTAGAAGAAGCGGTCCGGACGCGCCGGGATGTGGTTCATCCACCAGCCAAAGGCGATCAGGCCGATGATCGCGGCGCCGAGCAGCCAGTGAAACCAGCGCGCCAGACTGCCCCAGGACGACGAGGTATTTCGCATCATGACTGGCTAGCCTCTTGCCATTCGGATCCGGCGGCGGACGGCGGTTGCGCTCCCGCGACGGCCTGAACTCGTAGCTTTCCGGTCTTGCCAAGGCGATTTGAATCGTTCCAAATCGATACAATCACCCGTGAACGAGCCCGTCGGCCCGCTTCTCGCAACTGAACGGTAACTGCGGATCGGCTAAAGTCGCAGCGTGTCCTCCCCGCCCACCATCCTCGTGTTCGACTCCGGCCTCGGCGGGCTCACCGTCTTGCGGGAGATCGTCGGCGCCCGGCCCGACGCGAACTATGTCTACGTCGCCGACGACGCGTTCTTTCCCTACGGCCATCACGGCGAAGAGCAGATCGTTGCCCGCGTGGTGCCGCTGATCGGCGAATTGATCGCGCGCCATGCCCCTCACCTCGTCGTGATCGCCTGCAACACCGCTTCCACGCTGGTCATGGCGCACCTGCGCAGCGCCTATCAGGTTCCGTTCGTCGGCACCGTGCCTGCGATCAAGCCGGCCTGCGCCAGTTCGAAGACAAAACGGGTGTCGGTGCTGGGCACCAAGGGTACCGTCGCCCGGGAATACACCAAGAGGCTGATCCACGATTTCGCCCAAGGCTGCGAGGTGACGCTGGTCGGATCGGCCGAACTCGCCTCGCTCGCCGAATCCGCGCTCAGCGGCAATGCAGTGACCGACGCGGACATCGCGGCCGAACTCGCCCCCTGCTTTGTCGGAAATGGCGATGCGCGTACCGACACCGTCGTGCTGGCCTGCACGCATTATCCGCTGCTGCTGGACCGGCTGACCCGGCTCGCGCCATGGCCGGTCGACTGGATCGATCCGGCGCCTGCCATCGCGCGGCGCGTGTCCGATTTGCTCGGCCCTGCCGGCGGCAAGAGCGACCAGGCCGGCGCCGAGATGATCTTTACGTCCAGCCGGCCGCACACACTGAGCCAGGCGCTGATGCCGTTCTTCGGCGGACGCGTCCCGGCGTAAGCGGCGCGTTCACGCGTGGAATTTGTGATCGTTTCCTCCGCAGACCTCGCAAAGCGGTGAACGACTGTGAACAAGAATTTCATTTAAACCGCTGGTCGCTCCACTCATTTCCTGGGCAGACGCCAAAATGTCTTGGCTTCTGCATCCAATGGAGAGACTGAATGACCAGACTCAAAATTCTGTCGGCTGGGCTGATCGCGGCCGCCATGCTGGCCACGCCCGCGATGGCTCGGGAGCATCGGCATGTCGCCAAGGGGTACGATGTCAGCGCCCCGCGGGGCGCTCTTGATGTGCGTGACTGCGTCCGCGCTCCGGACGTCGGCGCATATGCATCGGACCCCTACACCAGGCCGCCGTGCGAACCCTGGTCGTTCTATTGATCAGTCGGCGCCGCATCGGGCTTCACGGCCAGGCAACGAACCCGGGCGGATAATGGTTCAACTGAACGCTGTAATGCGGGAAGCCCGCGGACAGTTCGGGCTGGGAGCGATCTGCGACCAGTCCGAACTCCTCGAATGCCCCCGCGTCGGAACATCAGCGCCAACGGCAGCTATTTCTCCGTAGCCGAAGCAAGCCGCGCGGCCCTTTCCTGCGCAACGATCCCTTCCAGGCGCGATATGTTCTCGAGCAAGCGCTGGCTGGTCAATACGAGGAAGTAATAGCCGAACTGCGGATTCTGGAAATAGATCTCGAGCAGCCTTTCATAAGTGATGGTCATCACCTGCGCGTCCTCGATGCATTCGACGGTCGCGGTTCTCCGTTGATTTGGCGTGAGGAAGCCAAGTTCACCCACCAGGCGTCCCGGCGGAATCTCGACGCCGATTTCCCTCACCAGAAACTTTCCCGTGACCGTCAGGAACATTTCGGTGGCTGCATCATCCTTCTTGCATAACTTGTCGCCACGCTTGTATTTGCGCTCGGTCATGAAAGGCTTCAGCCATTCCAGTGAGGTATCGCCCTCCGTTGCGACACGAGCCCGCTTGATCAGGTTGAGCATCTGACGGAGGCGGATCGCGTTGATCGGCAGGAACAGCAGGTAGAGGATGAAAGTCCCGACATTGCCCGAAAGCGCGCCAAAGGCGACGAAAAACATGCAGCCGACCATGTTGGTGACGCGCAGCGCCACGATCGTTTGCATCAGCAAGGTGGCGACAAGAAAGATGGCGCCAACCAGCGCGAACATGTTGGCAAGCGTGATGTTGGCCAGCACAATTTCCAGCAGCCGGCTGAACAGCGCATCGTAGGTGACGTTGTTGGGGTCGAGACCCATCTGGATCAGAATCTTCGCGATCCTGAGGTTGTCAGCCGCGGTATCAAGAATGCGGTCCAGAACGGACGAAATATCTGCGCCGCTTGACTTCATCGGATCTTCCCCTAGGCAGAGTCGGTATCGGTTAGATATTCCTGATATTCGATAATCTACGCCGGATAGCCACCGTTTGAGCAGGGAGTTTCCGCATTGCCCCCCGCGAAGCCTGCACCACTCAACCGACTCCGGCAGCTCTGGAGGGAGGGGCGCCCGACGTTCGGCGCGATCGCGACCATCCCCTCCATCCAGACCGTGCAGATCATGGCCCGTTCCGGGATCGACTGGATCATCGTCGATCTCGAGCATGGCCCGATAGACCTGGGCTCGGCCCACGCGATGATTACCGCGACCGCCGGCACCCCCTGCGTACCTATGGTGCGGATTGCCGCCAACGAGCCCTGGCTGGCCAAGGCGCCGATGGACATCGGCGCGCTCGGCATCAACTTTCCGATGATCTGCAGCCGTGCAGACGCCGAAAAGGCCGTCCGCAGCGTGCGTTATCCTCCGAAAGGCGAACGGCTATGGGGTCCGTTCCATGCGCCGTTCCGCTGGGGCGTTTCGATGCCGGACTATATGGCTACCGCGGACGACGACATGGTCTGCATGATCACGATCGAGCATGTCGAGGCGGTCAACCGCATCGACGAGATCATGGCTGTGCCCGGCATCGACCTCGCCGTGATCGGCCCGGGCGACCTCGCCACCTCGATCAACAAGCGCGGCCTGCCCGACGACCCGGAAGTGCTTGATCTGATGGCGCGCGCCGAGGCAGGCATCCTCAAGAGCGGCGTTCCGATCGGCGGCGTCGCACGCACGGCCGAGCAAGCCAACCGGATGATCGAGCGTGGCTATGTGGCGCTCGCGCTCGGCTTCGACTGGTCGCTGTTCCAGCGGGGCATCGCGGCGAGTTTTGAGGGGATCAAGCGGTAAACTTGCTCCCCGCAGGCCGCTTCCGGCACCGGGCGCGCGCTGCTAGACTTCACCGATAAGGGAGGAAACGCATGATCAAAAGGATATTGCTCGGACTGGCAGTCGTGGCATTCGCGGGCGTCGCCGTCGCCCAGCAACCCGGGATCAAGCGCACGCCACTGCAAAAGCTCGATTTCCCGGCCGGCTACAACACCGTAACCGCGATCGCGGAAGTCCCCGCGGGCGGGGCCGCAGGCCGCCACACGCACCCCGGTGCAGAGACCGGCTACGTGCTCGAGGGCGAACTTGAGCTGGTCATCGACGGCAAGCCTCCGATGAAAATCAAGGCGGGCGAATCCTACCAGATCCCCGAAGGCGCCGTTCACGACGCAAAAGCCGGCGACAAGCCCTTCAAAGTGCTCGGGGTTTACGTCGTAAGGGCCGGCGAGCCGCTGGCCAGGCCGGCGCCGTAAGCGCAATCTTGCTGGCGTCAAATTGCCTGCTTCGTGTAGATGAGGCATAACGGGCCGGTGAAGCCGGCCCGCCGATTGTACAGTTTGTCTGGCGCGGAAACCTGAGCGGAGCGAATGCGCGGAACGGTTCGAAAAATCACACTGCCGCGCCGCCTCGTCGCCGACCTCATGCACGCGTCGATGCGCGTGCCGTTCGTCTCGCTTTCCCGCCCCCTCAACGTTCGCCCTCTGCTGGAAGCGCGCGCGCAGGTCGCCCAGCGGCCCGGCTGGGCCGCGATCTTCGTCAAGGCGTTTGCGCTGGTGGCGAAGGAAGAGCCCATCCTGCGCACGCTCTACGTCAAATGGCCGGTCCCGGCGTTCTACGAATTACCGCGCAGCGTCGCCATGGTGGCGATCGCCAGGGTCGAGGACGGCCAGGATTGCGTGCTGCCGCAAAAGGTCGCCGCGCCCGATGAGATGCCGCTAATGGAGGTCGACGCACTGATCCGGCATGCCAAGGAGGCGCCGATCCAGGACGTACCGGCATTCCGCAAGATCCTGCGAACGACCCGGCTGCCCCTGCCTCTGCGGCGGTTATTCTGGGCGATCGGGCTGAATTTCGGCCGCCAGCGGGCCAATTATTTCGGCAGTTTCGGGGTGACCTCGGTCGCCGCCTATGGCGCCGGCCAGCTCCATGCGCTGAGCCCGGGGCCGTTTGTCCTGAGTTACGGGGTGGAAAAGCCCGACCACACCATCGATGTCGTGCTGCGCTGGGATCACCGGATCACCGACGCCGCCCTGATGGCCAGGATGCTGAATCGGCTGGAACAGATGCTGAACTCGGAAATTTCGGCCGAATTGCGCGCCAATCGGCAGCAAACCGAGCCGAAGCCGGTCCTGGCGATCGCGACTTGATCCCCTCGGCCCGTCATTCCGGGGCGTCGCAGCAGCGACGAACCCGGAATCTCCAGATTCCGGGTTCGCATCTTCGATGCGCCCCGGAATGACAGGGGCCTAGCAGGCAAATATCGGCCGTTTTCGTTGACAGGACGGTGGTTTCTCCCTAAGAACCCGCTTGCTCGCGGGCCGCTTTCGGCCCGCGTTGCGTTTCGCGACCCGTGGTCTTCCCCGAGCTTTCGAGGCGGACCTGTCGGCCCCGGCCATGCCGGTGCACAGGAGGGCGCGTTTCCTCAAAACTCAAACCTAATGCAGAGGACGCGATGACAAAGCGCAGTGAGGCGAAATACAAGATCGATCGCCGTATGGGCCAGAATATCTGGGGCCGCCCCAAGAGCCCCGTGAATCGCCGTGAATACGGCCCCGGCCAGCACGGCCAGCGCCGCAAGGGCAAGCTGTCCGACTTCGGCGTGCAGCTGCGCGCCAAGCAGAAGCTCAAGGGCTACTACGCCAACATTTCCGAGCGCCAGTTCCACGGCATCTATGTCGAGGCCGGCCGGATGAAGGGCGACACCGGTGAAAACCTGATCGGCCTGCTGGAGCGCCGTCTCGACACCGTGGTCTACCGCGCCAAGTTCGTCGCCACGATGTTTGCTGCGCGCCAGTTCATCAACCACGGCCACATCAAGGTGAACGGCCGCCGTGTCAATATTTCGAGCTACAAGCTGAAGCCCGGCGACACAGTCGAGATCAAGGAATCTTCCAAGCAGCTCACCCCCGTGCTGGAAGCGAGCCAGCTCGGCGAGCGCGACGTGCCCGACTTCATCGAAGCCGATCACTCCAAGATGACGGCGAAGTTCACCCGCATCCCGGCGCTGTCGGACGTGCCGTTCGCAGTGCAGATGGAGCCGCATCTGATCGTCGAATTCTATTCGCGCTGATCTGGTTTCAGGTTCGAGATATCAAAGGCCCCGGTTTTGCCGGGGCCTTTTTGTTTGCCGCAAAAATTCCGTCATGCCCGGGCTTGTCCCGGGCATCCACGTCTTTATGGTCACCGCAGAAAGAAAGACGTAGATGGCCGGGACAAGCCCGGCCATGACGCACAAATCACGAGCATCCCATGCACTACACCCCTGCCCCGCGCGATCCCAAGGCCGAGCCCATCCGCATCAACCTGCTGTCGGACACGCAGACGCGCCCGACGGCCGCGATGCGCGAGGCGATGGCGCGGGCCGAGGTTGGCGACGAACAGATCGGCGATGATCCCACGGTAAATCTGTTGTGCGAACGTGTCGCCGACCTGCTCGGCAAGGAAGCGGCCGTGTTCATGCCGTCGGGCACCATGTGCAACGTCGCGGCGACGCTCGCCCATTGCCGGCCGGGCGATGAGATTCTGGCCCATGTCAGCGCGCACATCATTGCCCGCGAAGGCGGTGCGCATGCGGCGCTCGGCGGTTTCCAGATCACGCAGCTGCCGGGCGATGACGGGCAGTTCACGCCCGAGACGTTCCGCGCCGCCCTGCATCCGCGCTCGCGCTACCAGCCGCCGCAGACCCTCGTCAGCGTCGAGCAGACCGCCAATATCGGTGGCGGCACGATCTGGAAGAAGGCGGCACTCGATGAAGTGGTGGCGATCGCCAGGGCGAATGGACTTATCACCCATATGGACGGCGCGCGCCTGCTCAACGCCTGTGTCGCCACCGGCATATCGGCGCAAGACATGGCTGCCGGGTGGGATTCGGCCTGGATCGATTTCTCAAAAGGCCTCGGCGCGCCGATCGGCGGCGTCATCGCGGGATCGCGCGCCTTCATCGATGACGTCTGGCGCTGGAAACAGCGACTCGGCGGTTCGATGCGGCAGGCCGGCGTCTGTGCCGCGGCTTGCGTCCACGCGCTCGACCATCATGTCGACCGCCTCGCCGACGATCATGCCAACGCCCGCGCGCTGGCGCGGGGGCTGGCGCAAATCAGCGGCATGGAAGTCCAGCAGCCCGAGACCAATCTGGTGTTCTTCAAACCGGACGGTGCCGGCATCGCCGGCGACAGGATGGTCGAAGCCTTGCGCAAGCGCGGCGTCCTGCTCGCCATGATGGACGGGCGCATCCGCGCCTGCACGCATCTCGACGTCAGCGCTGCGATGATCGAGGAGACGGTCAGCCTGGTGCGTGAGATCGTGCGGGCGGCGTGAGCCTCACCTGCCGATCGCACGCCTGATTCCGTCCGCTTCGCGTGAGCCCGCTTCGACCTCGTGAAGGACGGCCGTCGCGGCGGTCGAAGTCACTTCGGTCGTCGCAGCGGTGCGCGCC
>DATCXE010000537.1:0-2727 GCA_036565985.1 Bradyrhizobium sp. | reverse complement strand
ATTTCCGCGGCGTTGGGCCGCGGGCGGCAGCCGACGGTCAGCCCCTATGGCGATGGTGAAGCCAGCCGGCGCATCGCCGACGGCATCGCCGCGATCCCGGATTTTCGCGCGCTGTTGAGAAAGGGCTTTCATGACATCGGCCATGACGGAGGCGCCAGATGACGCCACCGCGCACGCTCATTATCGCAGAAGCCGGCGTCAACCATTCCGGCAGTCTCGAGACTGCTCTGGCTCTGGTCGATGCCGCCGCCGACGCCGGCGCCGACATCGTGAAATTTCAGACGTTCAATGCCAATTCGCTGGCCGGGCGTTCGGCGCGCAAGGCTGACTATCAACAGCGCACGACTGACGCCGCCGAAAGCCAGCGCGCCATGTTGCAGCGGCTGGAATTGCCGCACTCGGCCCACCACCCGCTGATAGCGCGGGCGAAAGCGCGCGGGATCGAGTTCCTCTCGACGCCTTTCGATCCCAAGTCGCTTGCTTTCCTGCTGTCGCTCGGCCTGCCGCGCCTCAAGATCGGCTCTGGTGATCTCACCAATGCGCCCTTGTTGCATTCGCTGGCCCGTGCCGGCGCGCCATTGATCCTGTCTACGGGCATGGCGACGCTTGGCGAAGTTGAGGAGGCGCTCGGCGTGCTCGCTCACGGCTATTCCGGCAGCAACGATGGGCCAGGCATTGCCGCCTTCCGCGCGGCGTGGCGCGATCCGGCCGCGCGGCAACATCTCGCCGGGAGAGTCAGCCTGCTTCACTGCACGACCGAGTATCCCTGCCCACCCGCGGACGTCAATCTCGCGGCGATGGCGGCGATGCGCACAGCTTTTGGCCTTCCGGTGGGCTATTCCGATCACACCGACGGCTTTGAAATATCGCTGGCCGCCGTGGCGCTCGGCGCCACCATCATCGAGAAGCATCTCACGCTTGATCGAAATGCCGAGGGTCCGGATCATGCGGCCTCGCTTGAGCCCGACGATTTTGCCCGCATGGTGGCGGCCATCCGCAACATCGAGGGCGCGATCGGCGACGGCATCAAGACGCCGAAGAATTCCGAGATCGGGAACATTCCGATCGCGCGCAAGAGCATTGTGGCGGCACGGCCGCTTCCTGCCGGCAAAGTCCTTGAACCCGACGACATCACCAGCAAGCGGCCCGGCTCCGGCCGGCCGCCGATCGAATACTGGTCGCTCATCGGCATCAAAACTTCCCGTCCGTATGACGAGGAAGAGCCGCTATGAGGATCGGGTTTTTCGGGGATGGCCCATGGGCGGAACGCGCGCTGCTGCCGCTGGTTGAGGATTCCCGTTACACCATCGTCTTCGTCGCGGTACGCGCGTCAAAACCGGATCAAAAGCTGATCGAGATGGCGCAGGCGCGTGGCATCCCGGTGCTTTGCCCGGCCTCCGTCAATGCCGACGACAGCGTCGCGGCGATCGGCGAATTCGGCGCCGATCTTCACGTCTCGATGTCGTACGACCAGATTCTTCGTGAGAAGATCCTGAGCCTACCCCCGCGGGGAACGCTGAACTGCCACGCCGGAGCCTTGCCCTTCTATCGCGGACGCAACCCGCTCACCTGGGCGATCATCAACGGCGAAGCAGAATTCGGTGTCACTGTGCACTGGGTGGACCTCGGGATCGACACCGGCGACATCGTGCTCCAGATCAAGACGCCGATACGCCCCACCGACACCTACGCCACCCTGCTGGCGTCTGCGGAAGAACTCTGCGCCAGCGCGCTGATCCGTGCCATTTCGGATGTCTACCAAGGGAAGGACCAGCGTATCGTACAGGCGACGATCGATCCGGTCGGCATGTATTGCTGCCGGCGCCGGGAGGGTGACGAAGAGATCGATTGGACTTCCGACACCACCAGCATCGAACGATTCGTCCGTGCGCTGGTTGCTCCGGGCCCCGGCGCACGCACGCGCTGGAAGGATTCCACCTACGCCATCCTTGGCGCAGAAAAGATCGATGGGGCGAAGCTCTATGCCGGCGTTCCCGGCGAAGTCGTGGGCCGGGATGGCGGTGGGATACTGGTCAAGTCCGGCGACACATTCATCCGGCTAACCCTTTGGGCGCCGGTTCAGCCCGACGGGTCATTGGGCCCGGCTGTGGTTCCAAATGCGCTGCGCGGTCAGCGGCTTGGGCGCGACCTGCGGGCCTTGCTCGCGCGGGCCGAGGCCCGAATTGCGGTGCTGGAATCCCGGCTCGGGATCAGTCCGGGCGGGGATTGACGCCGCGTTGGGCAGCCGCGATATACCGGTCTCGCGCCGCAGGTCAAAGCACGACTGTAAGGTCCACAAGGCATGAAATCCTGGCGCAAAGCCATTGTCGGAACGGATGCGACGGTAAGCGAGGCCATTGCTGCGATCGAAAGCGGCGGCATTCAGGTTGCACTGGTGCTGGACGCCTCGAGCCGCCTCGTCGGCATCGTGACCGACGGCGACATCCGTCGCGGCTTGCTGCGCGGCATGCAGCTTTCCGGCCGGGCGACCGACGTCATGAATGCCTCCGCGGTCTCGGTGCCGGCGACCCTGTCGCGCGAGGAGCGGCTCCACCTGATGCGGCAGAGATCCATCAGGCAGCTTCCGCTGCTCGATGACAGCGGCAAATTGATCGGCGTCGAGACGTTCGACGAGTTGATCGAGACGCCGCACTATCCAAATCCTGTCCTCATCATGGCGGGGGGACTTGGCGAACGGCTCGGCGCGCTGACGCGCGAGCGGCCCAA
>DATCXE010000530.1:0-6650 GCA_036565985.1 Bradyrhizobium sp. | reverse complement strand
CGCGTCGGTCACGGCGGGCAGCGGCTCGATGTCGAGTTCGACGGCTTCTGCGGCATCGCGCGCCTGCGCCAGCGTTTCCGCGACCACGAAGGCCACGGGGTCGCCGACAAAGCGCACCTTGTCGGTCGGAAGCGCGGGGCGGTTGGTCTGCAGCAGGGGCGAGCCATCGCGGCTCTTTAGCGGCAGGCCGCAGGTGAAGGGGTTGTAGCCGGCAGCTTCCAGTTCCTTGCCGGTCCAGACGCCGAGCACGCCCGGCATCGCCCCGGCGGCTGCCGTATCGATGCCCCGGATGATTCCGTGGGCATGGCTGGACCGCACCATGAAACAATAGGCTTGACCGGGAAGCGAGAAGTCGTCGGTGTATTTGCCCTTGCCGCGGACCAGCGTGTCGTCCTCCTTGCGGCGCACAGGCTGCCCCACACCGTATTTTTGCAGTGCGATAGCGTTTTCCAGCGATGATAGCGGCGTGTGATCCTGCATTGAAAAAGCACCTGAACTGCCTGGATTCTCGAAGTTTTGCGGGTTCCCGCTCAGATAACGCACCGCACCGTCAGCGACAACGCCTGATTGGGCATAGTCCCATGTGATGGGTTGTTGCGTAGCCCTTTGACGCTGCTAAAGTTTCCGTGAACGGTAATTCTCGGCTGCCCGGCGTGCCGGGTCGCGGAAAGACAATTTTGATGAATGAGGATCTGCGGCTGCGCGAGGGCCTTCAGCCCTGCGCAAGCCCGTCAGGGTCGGCTGCTGCGGACATCAGGAACGGTGTCTACGCCGCGCTCGACCTTGGCACCAACAATTGCCGGCTTCTGATCGCCAGCCCGGCGGGCGACGGTTTTCGCGTGGTGGATTCGTTTTCGCGGATCATCCGGCTGGGCGAGGGCATTTCCGCGACCGGTTCGATCAGCGAGGCGGCGATCGACCGCGCCATCGCGGCGCTCAGCATCTGCAGCGACAAGATCCGTTACCGTAAAGCGCATCGCCTGCGGCTGATCGCCACCGAGGCCTGCCGTGCCGCCGCCAATGCCGACAGCTTCCGCGCCCGCGTCGCCGCCGAGACCGGCATCCGGCTTGAGGTGATCGACCGCGAGACCGAGGCAACGCTTGCGGTGATCGGCTGCTCGCCGCTGCTCGACGTCAGGGGGCGGGGCGCGATCCTGTTCGACATCGGCGGCGGGTCGACCGAACTGGTCCGCATCGAGCGCGATCCGGAGGTCCAGGACGCGCCGCCGCGGATCAAGGCCTGGATGTCGATCCCGCTCGGTGTCGTCACGCTGGCCGAGCATTTCGGCGGCAGGGACGTGACGGCGGAATCCTACGCGCGGATGGTGCGGGAGGTCGCGCAACACGTCGCGCCGTTCGCGGCCGAACACGGCGGCGATCTGCGCGACATGCATATGCTCGGCACCTCGGGCACCGTCACCACGCTCGCCGGCGTCCATCTCAATCTGGCGCGCTACGACCGGCGGCGGATCGACGGCATCTGGATGAACGATTCCGACGTCACCGCCGTCATCCAGCGCCTGCTCGGAATGAGCTACCAGGAGCGCGCCGACAATAATTGCATCAGCTTGGAGCGCGCCGATCTGGTGCTGGCCGGCTGTGCCATTCTCGACGCGATCCGCGAAGCCTTCCCGCTGCGGCGCCTGCGCGTCGCGGACCGCGGCCTGCGCGAAGGGATGCTGGTCGAGATGATGCGCGAGGACGGCGCGCTCTGCATAAGTTAGGAGTCATTCCGGGGCGCGAAGCGAACCTCAGGTGCGCAATTGCGCACCGGGGAATCTCGAGATTCCGGGTCTGGTCCTTCGGACCATCCCGGAATGGCAACAGGAACCCATATGGCGAAAGACACCACCGGGCGGCTGCACGTCACGGTCAAGACCGGCGGCAAGCGCAAGCTGTCGTCAAAGCTGTGGCTGGAGCGGCAGCTCAACGATCCCTATGTGGCGAAGGCCAAGCGGGACGGCTATCGCTCGCGCGCGGCCTACAAGCTGATCGAGATCGACGACAAATATCATTTTCTCAAGCACGGGATGGCCGTGGTCGATCTTGGCGCCGCCCCCGGCGGCTGGAGCCAGATCGCGGCGAAGCGCGTCGGCGCCGTCAACGGCAAGGGCAAGGTGGCCGCGATCGATCTGCTGGAGATGCCAGAAATCCCCGGCGTCAGTTTCGCGCAGCTCGATTTCCTGGCCGAGGACGCGCCGGAAAAACTCATTGCCATGATGGGCGGCCGCGCCGACGTCGTGATGTCCGACATGGCGGCCAACACCACGGGCCACCGCAAGACCGATCAGCTCCGCATCATCGGTCTGGTCGAGAGCGCCGCAGCGTTTGCCTCCGACGTGCTCAATCCGGGCGGCACGTTCCTGGCAAAGGTTTTTCAGAGCGGCGCAGACGCCGAACTGGTTGCGCAGTTGAAGCGCGATTTTTCCAGCGTGCGTCACGTCAAGCCGGCCTCGAGCCGGCAGGATTCGTCGGAGCGTTACGTGCTGGCGATGGGGTTTCGCGGGCAGCCCAATCCGGGTTGAGCACGGCCTTGCGGGTTCCATGGTCAAAGCCGGGCTGTCTGCCCCCGGGGACAAATCCCTGAAATTTCTGGAACTTTCTCCTGAACCTGCTATTCTGGTTGTCCGGCGCGGTCTGTTCAACTGCTTGCAGTCTGACGCCATGCAGGAGCGAGCCGCGCCTCCGTCTGGGAAGGAGTATTCCCGCGATGGAGCACACGACCAAGGTTTGCAATCGACTGCTAGCTGCGCTGCCGCCCGCAGACCTCGATCTCCTTGTGCCTCACTTCCGAAAAGTAGCGCTTGAGCGCGACACCGTACTGGCGCGAACGGGCGATCCGGTTCAGCGGATCTATTTCCCCCTGAGCGGCCTGGTCGCCTTCATCATGGATATGCCGAGCGGAGAGACGGTTGCGACCGCTGTCGTCGGCAATGACGGCGCCGCGGGCCTGCTGTCGGCGCTCGGTCCCACGCGCTCTCCGGTGACAACGGCGGTGCGAGTGGCAGGGACTGCCTTGCAAATCTCGCCGGCACAATTTCAGGCGGCGCTCAGGCGCAGCAACGCCATACGGGAGTTGGTTCAAACCCTCACGCGGTCGCTGCTGGCCCAATTCCAGCATACCGCGGCGTGCAACGCGCTACACACGGTCGAGGCCCGCCTGGCGCGTTGGCTGCTGCAGGTCCACGACCGGGCCGACGGCGATGTTCTGCCGCTGACGCAAGAGACGCTCTCGGAACTGCTGGGTGTACGGAGGCCGACGGTGACGCATGTGGTTCGCAGGCTGCGCGCGACGGGTGCGATCCGGTCCAACCGGCGGAGCTTTATCGAGATCGACCGGCCGCGGCTCGAAGAGACGGCATGCGAGTGCTACCAGCTCATGCGCCGCAGGCTCGAGCGGATCAACTCGCCGGAAGAAATGAAGCCGCCCGGTCACGCCGGACCTGCGGACGAACCCCGCGGGCGAGCTTCGCTGTTTGCCAAGGCGGAAGAGGCCCATCCGCGCACGCGAACCCACGGAGCGATCGGCCAGCGGCCAAGAAGCCATTGAAGGAATGGCCGGCGCAGGAGTGGCCGGCGCACAATGGCGCTACGGCGTTGCTCAGCGACATCATGCCGGGGGCACAGGGGAGGCGCGGCCGTCAGCCCTGTGCTGTTACTTTGCAGGCTCGTGAACCCAGGCCTCCCTGGCAAACCATTCGTGACTGGCTTCGCAGATCGGACAGAAGGTGCGTCCGAAAAATACCGGACTGCATCGAAACCTTTCCCGATCCGCCCTCATGCCCGTCGGGATGGCGTGCCCGGTCTCGGGGCATTTGATCATGACGACGCCCATGATGTTCCTCCGTTCGGCGGCATACCGGTCCGCCGTCGGCTGGAGTGCGCCCTTCTCGCAGGGAGTGCTTGTTCCAGCCGATCCCGGCGGGGCTACAAAGGTTTGAATGCGGACTAGGACGCCTTCTGCAGTGCGCTCGCAAAACCCGTCTTGATTGGTTCGGCGGTTTCGGTTGCGACCTTGCGCGCAAGCTCCCAAAGCTCGCGCCCCTGCGCGGTCGTGGTTTCGAAATTCTTGCGGCCATGCGTGGCGGAGAGTTGCAGGAGTTCCGAAGGCGACTTAGTGCCAAGGAGATGGCCGAGAAAATCGAGGGCCGAATCGGTGTTGACGCCCGAGAACTCGATGACCTTGGCGGTGTAATCCGCGATGCCCCTGGCGTTGGTCGAACAGGCCTGGCCAAGGACGTCATTGAACGCACCGGAGGCAGCGTTCAGCTTCGCGTAATTTTCCTTTGCTCGTGCCAGGCTCTGCTCGGTGATTCCATTGAAGATTGCCGGCGCTGCGAAGAATGGCAGGTCGAGGCCATGCTTCACGTCAGCGCCAGCTTTCGGATTCGTGTTCGCTTCTTTCGTGTTGGCTTCATTCACAGCTTTGATTTCCTTTTACTCGTTACCGGATCGACAGAACTGCCAGGCGCGCACCGCACCACTGAGGAAACAAATAGAGTTCCTTACATCATCGCCGGGGATAGCTGCCTCACGTCCCGTCGGGCCTCGATATGGCCGACTCGCGCCGGGGTTTCCGTACGCTTTCTGACTCTCACAGGAAATTTTTGAGCATCGGCCGTCATGATTTCGTCACAGCCTGCTGAGCCGCGACGACGGGCGCGCAATCAACCCAGCCGCTGGTCGCGCGCGTCCTCGGTGCCTTCGCTGGCAGCTTTGGTTGCTGCCTTCGCCGCGCCCTTGCGGCTGGAAATCTCGACCGCCTTGCGGCCCGAGATTTCGTGGCCGGCGTCATCAGGCATCTGCCAGAAGAAGTAAGCCGATATGGCGGAGATGACCGCGACCACGACGAAGGCCGGCCCGAACATGCTCGCGTCCAGCTCGGTGGCGTGATGGTAGAGCATGGTCGATTCCACCGAGAACGCGCCGACGGCGACACCAGCGGAAATCGCCAGTTGCTGGTTGACGCTGACGAGCGTGGTGGCGCGGCTCATCTGCGCCGGTTCGACCTCGGCATAGGCCACCGTGTTGATCGCGGTGAATTGCAGCGAACGGAAGAAGCCGCCGACGACAAGGATGATGAAGATCAGGAGCAACGGCGTCGACACCGTGAACAGGGCGCACGCTGCAAGGAACACCGAGCTGATGATGGCATTGACCGTCATCAGGTTGCGAAAGCCGAAGGTGCGGATGATGCGCGCGGCGAGCGTCTTCATGCCCATGGCGCCGACGGCGGAAGAAAACGTCACCAGGCCAGACTGGAACGGCGACAGGCCGAAGCCCACCTGCATCAGCAGGGGCAGCAGAAACGGCAGTGCGCCGATGCCGAGCCGGAACAGGAAGCCGCCGATGATGCTGGCGCGCATGGTGGAAAGGCGCAGCAGCGAGAAATCCAGCACCGGCGATCCGGTCCGCCGCGCGTGAATGACGTACAGCGTCATCGAGATCGAGCCGACCGCGACGAGGCCGACGATGATCGGCCAGGGCAGCAAATTGAGACCTGCGACCGAGAGGCCGAAGGCGATGCCGGCAAGGCCGATGCCGGCCAGCACCAGTCCGTAGAGATCGAACCGCTCTGGGTTTTCGCTCTTGATCGGGTCGATGTACTTCATCGCCATGAAGATGCCGAGCAGCCCGATCGGGATGTTGATCAGGAAGATCCAGTGCCAGGAGAAATAGGTGGTGATAAAGCCGCCGAGCGGCGGCCCGATCACCGGTCCGATCAGCGCCGGCACCGTCACCCAGGTCATCGCGTTGACCAGCGCACTCTTGTCGATCGAGCGCAGCAGCACCAGCCGGCCGACCGGCGTCATCATCGCCCCGCCCATGCCCTGCACGATGCGCGCGATCACGAAATGGGTGATGTTCTGCGACAGCGCGCAGCCGACCGATCCCACCATGAAGACCGCGATGGCGATCGAGAACACCATGCGCGGGCCGAAACGGTCGGCGGTCCAGCCGCTGGCCGGAATGAACACCGCAAGCGAGAGCAGATAGGACGTGATCGCCAGCTTCAGCGTCAGCGGGCTGGTGCCGATGTCAGCCGCGATCGCCGGCAGCGAGGTCGCAATCACCGTCGAGTCCATGTTCTCCATGAACAGGGCGGTGGCCACGATGAGCGGGATCAGGCGTTCTTTGGTCATCGGTGAAATCGGCAGGCCGGATCAGGAGGCAGGCGAGGGGCCTGTATCATCCCCCTGTCGCACAAGCCATTGCAGAACCCGGCAAACCACCTAAATCCTGCGTGACGCTGGTATGCACCGCCAGCCGCCGGAGGGTTCAAGACGATGATCTACGTCCTTGCCGCCTTGTTGCCGCCGCTCGGGCTGCTCCTGAACGGGCAGCCGTTTTCGGCTGTCTTCAACGTGGTCCTGATCGTGTTTTGCCTGATTTTCGGCCTGATTTTCCACGTCCTGCTGCTGGTGCCCTCCGCGCATGCCCTGATCGCGGTTCACATGAAGCGGGAGGACCGCCGCCACCGGGAGGTCGTGGAGGCCATCCGCCAGCACGGCCCGCCGCCCGGATACCAGCGCTAAAGCCTTTCACAATAGCGTTTTCGAGCGAAGTGGAAGCCGGTTCGCGTAAAGAAAACGCGTCAAAACAAGAGGCTAGAGCCCGAAAGGGCTCTGGATTCGGGCTTTTCCGGAAAA
>DATCXE010000501.1:0-3987 GCA_036565985.1 Bradyrhizobium sp. | reverse complement strand
GGCAGCGAAGCACCAGCAGCAGTCGCAGATCCTCGTTCCGCTCGACACGCCCGGGATCAAGGTGGAGAAGATGCTGCCGGTGTTCGGCTTTGACGATGCGCCGCACGGCCACGCCCAGGTGCTGCTGGAAAACGTCCGCGTCCCCAAGGAGAACATCCTGCTCGGCGAAGGCCGCGGCTTCGAGATCGCGCAGGGCCGCCTTGGCCCCGGCCGTATCCATCACTGCATGCGCACCATCGGCAAGGCCGAGGAGGCGCTGGAGAAGATGGTGAAGCGGCTGGCCTCGCGTACCGCGTTCGGAAAGCGGATCGTCGAGCACTCGGTGTGGGAACAGCGCATCGGCGAAGCGCGCGCCGATATCGAAATGAACCGTCTGCTCTGCCTCAAGGCCGCCGACATGATGGACAAGGTCGGCAACAAGACCGCGCAGGCCGAGATCGCGATGATCAAGGTCGCGGCGCCGAACATGGCGCTGAAGATCATCGATAACGCCATCCAGGCTTACGGCGGTGGCGGCGTCTCCGACGATGCAGGCCTGGCAAAGGATTACGCCCATATCCGGACGCTCCGCCTCGCCGACGGTCCGGACGAGGTGCACAATCGCGCCATTGCCAGACTTGAACTTCGGAAGTATGCAAACGCTACGAACCATTAGAATAATAAGGGAGAGCGAACGCAGCGCTCTCCCGACCGTCATTCCGGGGCGCGAAGCGAACCCGGAATCTCGAGGTTCCGGGTCTGGTCCTTCGGACCATCCCGGAACGACGGATAAGAAACGTAAGGGAGCGTCAGCGTGGCCGACGGCGTCAGGAAAGACGAAGAGTTCTCGGGCACCAAGGAAGTCGAGGAGCGCCATCGTATCAACGAGGCGAACCTCGATGCGTGGATGCGCGAGCATGTCGAGGGTTACAAGGGACCGCTCAAGGTCCTGCAGTTCAAGGGCGGGCAGTCCAACCCGACCTACAAGATCGAAACTCCCGGCCGATCCTATGTGATGCGCCGCAAGCCGTTCGGTAAATTGTTGCCGTCGGCGCATGCGGTCGATCGCGAGTTCCGCGTCATCGCAGCCCTCGGCAAGCAGGGCTTTCCGGTGGCGAAAGCCTACGCGCTGTGCACTGACGACGCCGTGATCGGCGCTGCCTTCTACATCATGTCGATGGAAGAGGGCCGGGTATTCTGGGATCCGACGCTGCCGAGCCAGACGCCGGATGCGCGGCGAAAAATCTTCACCAGCAAGATCGAGTCGCTGGCCAGGCTCCACGTCTTCGACCCGGAGAAAATCGGGCTCGGCGATTTCGGCAAGCCCGGCAATTATTTCGCGCGTCAGGTCGATCGCTGGACCAAGCAGTACCGCGCCTCCGAGACCCAGCACATTCCGGAATTCGAGAAACTCGCCGAGTGGCTGCCGAAGACCGTGCCGCCGCAGGCGCGCGCCTCGATCGTCCACGGCGACTACCGTCTCGACAACATGATTTTCCATGCGACGGAACCGCGCGTGCAGGCGGTGCTGGACTGGGAACTGTCGACGCTCGGCGATCCCATGGCCGACTTCACCTATCTGCTGATGCAGTGGACCATGCCGGGTCTGGCCAATGCCGATCTCAAGGCGCTCAACATTCCGAGCCTGGAAGAGGCGGCGCAGATCTATTGCAACGTCACCGGCAGCGCCGTACCCGACCTGAACTGGTATTTCGCCTATAACCTGTTCCGCTTGGCCGGCATCACGCAGGGCATCGCCGGACGTGTGCGAGACGGCACCGCGGCCAACGCCAGGGCGCTGGAGTCGGCGGCGCGCACCGTGCCGCTGTCGAAGGCTTCGTGGGAGTACGCGCAGAAAGCCGGAGCGACCTGACCGAGCGTTAATTCACTTGGCGCTCTCTCCCAATATCCGCGGCAGCCTGTTGATGGCCGTCTCCATGGCGGCCTTCACCATGAACGACACCATCACCAAGGCGGTGTCGTCAGAAATGAACTTCGGCCAGATAATGCTGGTGCGCGGCCTGGTCGCGATCGTGCTGATCGCGGTGCTCGCCTGGCACCAGGGCGCGCTGCGCCCGCTGCGCACCCTGGTGATGAAGCCGGTGGCGCTGCGCGTGTTCGGCGAAGTCGGCGGCACCGTATCGTTCCTGGCCGCAATCGTGCATCTGCCGCTTGCCAACACCGCGGCGATCTTCCAGGCGCTGCCGCTGGCGATCACGCTCGGCGCCGCGGTGATCTTCCGCGAGCCGGTCGGCTGGCGGCGCTGGTCGGCGATCGCGGCCGGCTTCATCGGCGTTCTCATCATCGTGCGGCCGGGGCTTGCGGGCTTCAGCCAGTTCTCGCTGTTCGCGCTGGTGTCCGTGGCCTTCTGCGCGGTTCGCGATCTCGCGACCCGGCGGATACCGGCGCACATTCCATCGCTGTTCATCACGCTGCTGACGACGGTGACGGTGACGCTCGCCGGCGCGGCGATCCTGTTTCCGCTCGGCGGCTGGACGCCGCCATCAGCCAACGCGCTCGGGCTGCTGGCACTCGCCGCGGTGCTGCTGCTGATCGGCTACCAGTGCGTCATCATGGCGCTGCGCAAGGGCGACATCTCGGCCGTGGCGCCGTTCCGCTATTCCGCGCTGCTGTGGGCGATGCTGCTCGGCTATATCGTGTTCGGCGACGTGCCCGACGCGATGATGGTGACGGGTGCCGCGATCATTGTGCTGTCGGGTCTATATGCCTTCTACCGCGAGCGCATTCGTCACCGCGCGCTGGCGGCAGAAAGCTCCGGTCTGCCGCCCGACGGGTTGTGATCATGATGCCGCAAACGTCAGACCGGCTTGCCGGTGTAGGGCATCGAAGCCGTAAGCCCCCCGTCGACCGGGATCGCCTGGCCGTTGACATAGGAAGCGTCGTCGCTGGCGAGGAACAATCCCATCGCTGCGAGTTCGTGCGGCTGGCCGGCGCGCTTCAAGGGATTGAGCTGGCCGATCTTGTCGGAGGTGCCGCGCTCCTTGGCGCGGTCGAACACCGGCTTGGTCATGCCGGTTTCGATCAGGCCCGGACAGACCGCGTTGATGCGGACACCGGTGCCGGACAGCGAGTAGGCGGTGGTCTGCACGAGGCTGATGACGCCGGCCTTGCTCGCGCCGTAGGGATGTCCGCTGGCGCCGGCCTTCAGGCCCGCCACCGAAGCGGTGCAGACGATCGAGCCGGACTTCTGCCTGATCATGTGCGGCATCGAATGCTTGATCGCGAGGAACGGTCCGATCAAATTGACGCGCAGGACTTCCTGCCAGTGCTCGACGGTCTGCTCGGCCAGCGGAACCAGCCCGCCGCTGACGCCGGCATTGGCCCAGATCGCATCGAGCCTGCCGTATTTCGAAACCGCCTTGTCGATGAAGGCCTTCACGTCGGCTTCGGAACCCGCGTCCGCCATCACGGCCTCGACGGTGCCGCCGGCATCGCTGACGAGTTTTGCGGTTTCCTTCACGCCGTCGGTCTTGTCGACAATGATGAGTTTCGCACCTTCCCTGGAAAACAGCAGCGACGCGGCGCGGCCGATGCCGCTGCCGGCACCGGTGATGACGACGGATTTGCCTTCGAGGCGGCCCATGAGATTCTCCCTGTGATGTCTGCGGGTCGGCGTCTGCCGCCTTGCGGAATTTCAAACAAGATTTCAAACGCCAGATCACTTGAGGCGATGACGGCTCTGACGTACAGCGACAGCGAACAGTATTGAAGGGTGTTGGCGATGTCCAATCCAGGCAAACCGTTGACGGTGACGACGCGATGGTGGTGGGTGCGCCATGCACCGGTCCGTGAAGATGGCGGTTGCATCTACGGGCAGAAGGATCTCGGCTGCGACACCAGCGATCGCGTGGTGTTCGAGGCGGTCGGAAAGATCCTGCCGCGCAACGCGGTCTGGTATTCGAGCAACCTGAAGCGCACGCATCAGACCGCGCAGGCGATCTGGGCCGCGGGCTTTCCCAGGCCGGGCGATATGCCCCATATCAGCGC
>DATCXE010000485.1:0-5642 GCA_036565985.1 Bradyrhizobium sp. | reverse complement strand
TCCGATCCGTGGCCGGTGGGCTCCGTCTCGCCGCTTGACACCAATAGCTTCTTGCCGAAGCGCCAGCACAGCGCGCCGAGATCGTCCATCACCATGAACATCGCCGGCACGAACACCAGCGACAGGATGGTGGAGAATATCAGGCCGCCGATCACCGCGAGCGCCATCGGCGAGCGGAATTCGCCGCCGGCGCCGAACGCCAGCGCTGACGGCATCATGCCGGCGGCCATCGCGATCGTCGTCATCACGATCGGGCGTGCGCGTTTCATGCCGGCGTCGATGATGGCCTCGTCGCGACGCTTGCCCTCGCGGATGGCTTCGACCGCGAATTCGACCAGCATGATGGCGTTCTTGGTGACGATGCCCATCAGCATCAGGATGCCGATCCACACCGGCGTGGTGAGCTGCTTGCCGGTGAGCAGCAAGGCCGCGATCGCGCCGCCGATCGAGAGCGGCAGCGAGAACAGGATGGTGATCGGTTGCAGGAAGGTGCCGAACAGCAGCACCAGCACCGCATAGACCATCATCAGGCCGGCGGTGATGGCGGTGGCGAAGCCTTCCGACAGTTCGGCGAGGCTTTCGGCGTCGCCCGACGGGCTGACCCGCACACCCTTCGGCAGGCTCTTCATGACCGGAAGATCGTAGATCATCCTGGTGGCGTCGCCCAGCGCCGCGGTGCCGACGAGGTCGGCCGCCACCGTCGCCTGCCGTTCGCGGTCGTAGCGGTTGATGCTGGTCGGTCCCTGATCGAGCTGGATGTCGGCGACGACAGATAGAGGCACGCCGCCGCGTTCGCCGCGCTGGCCGAGCGGCACCCGCAATTGCTGCAGCATCTGCAGGTCGCTGCGCGCGCTGTCCTCGAGTTGCACCCGGATCGGGATCTGGCGGTCGCCGGCGTCGAATTTCGCCAGTGCAGGACCGACGTCGCCGATGGTGGCGACGCGGATCGTTTGTGACAGGCTCTCGGTCGAAACACCGAGCCGGGCTGCCAGCTCCGCCCGTGGCCGGATGCGAAGCTCGGGCCGGTCGAGCGAGGTTTCCGAGATCACGTTGGCGATGATCGGAATCCGCTTCATCTGCGTCGCCAGCTCGCTGGCGACGTTGTTGACGATGTTGCTGTCGACGCCGGTCACGACAAGTGAAATCGCGCGCAGGCCGTTTTCGTCGAGGAACCAGAACCGGATGTCGGGAACGTTCTCCAACTCCTGGCCGATCTCGAGCTCGAGCTGCCGCTGGGTGATCTTGCGGTCGCCTTTCGGCGTGTAGTTGATGATCAGCGCAGCGCGGCGGACTTCCTGCGTTCCGGGCGGCACCCGGCCGCCGTCGACGAAGATGCTCTTCACCTCGGGCCGCTTGCGCAGGCGCGCGACGATTTCTTCCGTCACCTTCTCGGTATAGGCGAGCTGCGAGCCGGGTGGCAGCTCCATCGCCAAAAGCGAGCGCGCGGTGTCCTGCGCCGGCAGGAAGCCCTGCGGCAGCAGCGTGATGCTCCAGATCGAGGCCGCGAACACGCCGAAGCCGATCAGCACGGTGACGAAGTAGTGTCGCACCGACCAGGTCACGAGCCTGGTGTATGTCTTCAGGATGCGTCCGGGCGGCGGATCCTCGTGCGGGTGATCCTTCAGGAAGTAGGCCGCCAGCACCGGTGTGACGAAGCGCGCGGCGAGCAGCGAGAAGAACACCTGCACCGACACCGTGATGCCGAACTGTTTGAAGAACTGCCCGGCGATCCCCGACATGAAACTCGCGGGCGCGAAGATCGCGATGATGGTCAGCGAAATCGCGATCACGGCGAGGCCGATCTCGTCGGCGGCTTCGAGCGCGGCACGATAGGGCGATTTGCCCATGCGCATGTGGCGGACGATGTTCTCGATCTCGACGATGGCGTCGTCGACCAGAATGCCCGTCGACAGCGTGATCGCGAGGAAGGAAACCAGGTTCAGCGAGAAGCCGAGCAGGTCCATCACCCAGAACGCCGGGAAGATCGACAGCGGCAGCGAGATCGCGGCGATGATGGTGGCGCGGATGTCGCGCAAAAACAGCAGGACCACGACGACGGCGAGGATCGCGCCTTCGAACAATGTCGAGATCGCTGCGTGGTAGTTGCCCTTGGTGAATTCGACCGAGGTGTCGATCAGTTTCAGGTCGACATCGGGGTAGGCGGCTTTCAGCGCGTCGATGCGCTTCTCCACGGCCTCTGCCACTTTCACGTCGCTGGCGCCTTTGGAGCGCTTGATGCCGAGCGCCACCACAGGCTCGCCATTGAAGCGGGCAAAGGTCCGGCGGTCGGCAATGGTGTCGGTAACGGTGCCGAGATCGTCGAGCCGCACCTCGCCGCCGCCGAACAGCGGGATCATGGTGCCGGCGAGTTCGTTGAGCGTCTTGGCGCCGGCCAGCGTGCGGATCGCCTGGTCGTTCTTGCCGATTTCAGCGCGGCCGCCGGCAAGGTCGACATTGGTGCCACGCAGGATCTGGCTGACATTGACGGCGGTCAGGCCCGCGGCCTGCAGCCGGTCGGGATCGAGCGACACGAGAATTTCGCGCTCGACACCGCCGATGCGCTCGACCTGGGCGACGCCGCGTACGCCCTGCAGCGCGCGCTTGACGACGTCGTCGACGAAGTAGGAGAGCTGCTCCGGCGTTTTGCCCGGCGAGATCGCGGCATAGGTGACGATCGGCAGGCCGATCACGTCGACGCGCTGGATCAGCGGCTCGTTGACGTTCTGCGGCAGGTTGGCGCGAACACGCGTAACCGCGTCCTTGACGTCATTGAGCGCGCGGTCGGTGTTGGTCTCCAGCGCGAACTGGATCGTGGTCACCGACAATCCGTCGGTGATCGAGGATGAAATATGCCGCACGCCCTCGACGCCGGAGACGCCGTCCTCGATGGTCTTGGTGACCTGGCTCTCCAACTCGGCGGGGGCCGCGCCGAACTGAGCGACGGCGACCGAGATCACCGGAATGTCGGCGCTGGGCAGCCTCGTCACGGCGAGCTTGGTGAAACTCACCCAGCCGAGCACCAGGAGGATGATCGAGAAAACGACCGAAGGCAGCGGGTTCCGGATCGACCATGCCGAGATATTCAAAGCCATTAGCGTGCCCGCGTGCGCTCGAGTTCATCGGCGAACATGGTCTTGACCTGGTCGCCGTCATGCAGGGACGTGCCAGCATCGGCCACGACGGTTTCGCCGACGTCGAGGCCTTCAAGAATTTCCGTTGAGGTGTCGGAGGTCAGGCCGACCCGCACCTTTCGCGTTTCGATCGCGTTGCCCTTGACCACCTGAACGGTCAGGCGGTCGATGGCGGTGCGGGGTACCGCGACGCCGCAGGAACGCTTGGCATCGATATTGGCGCGGGCGAACATGCCGACCTTGAGTGACGGATTGTTGTTGAGCGAGATCCGGACCTTGCCGAGCTGGGTGGCGCGGTCGATCTGCGGCGAGATCTGCCGGACCTTGCCGACGACGTCGGGCGCGTCGTCGCGGCTGATGCGCACGGTCGCGCCCGGATTGAGCTTGAGCAGATGGACGCTGGGCACTTCGGCGTCGAGTTCGATTTCATTGTTGACCGAGATGCGGAACATCGGGCCGGCCTGCGGCGAGGCCGGCGCGCCGACCGCGGTCCTTACTTCGGTGACGAGGCCGGCGGCAGGCGCGCGCAGCGTGATCGGCCCGGATCGGCCGGCCGGGGTGCCGGGTATCTGGGGCGGCGCGGTGAGGCGCGCCAGTTCCTGATTTTCGGTGACCGTATCGCCTTCCTTGACGAACAGGTCGGTCACCCGCGAGCCTTCCTGATCGACGCCGACCTGCGCCTCGCGGCGCGGCACGATGAAGCCGGTGACCCGGACCATGTCGGAGAAGCAGGCGTTGGTGGATTTGGTCACGATGACCAGCGCCTGGCCAGGCGTGTCCTTTTCTTCGGCGCGGGGGCGGTGCTCGAACCAGTAATAGCCGATGGCCAGGGCAGCAACGAATGCCACTCCGAGCGCTGGTTTGAGGTATTCGGAGAGTTTCATCGCCGGATCAATCCAGACTGGAAGTCAAATCAAACGGGCACATCGGGTCGGCCGGGGAAACCTGCCGACGAACCTGTCATGGAGCCCAAAACGAATACGTCCCGCACGGGTGCTGCGGGACGTATTGTAGCCGGAAATTATTGGTCCGCGCCACGCCCTTACTTGCAGGCCTTATTTGGATGCGTTGGCCGCGGTCGCCTTGTTTTCCGTGTTCACGACCTGAACGCGGCGGTTCACTTCCGCCAGCGGCTGGCCCGGATCCTTGAGCTTGCTCTTGCCGTAGCCGACGGTGACGAGGTCGGTGCCGTTGATGCCGTATTTGTCGACGAGATAGCGCTTGATCGAGTCGGCGCGGCGCTCGGACAGGTCCTGGTTGTAGCCTTCACTGCCCGCCGCGTCGGTGTGGCCGGCGACCACGAAGACCGAGCCTTTGAGGTCGTTGCTGGTCAGCGCGCGGCCGAGCGCCTGAACCGACGGCAGCGATTTCGCGCTGATGTCGGCCGAGTTGTAGTCGAAATTGATCTCCAGATCGATCTTCGGCTTGTCCTTGACGATGGCGGCGATTTCCTCGCGCTCGGTAGCCGACAGCGACCGCGTGGAGCGGCCGCGGATCTTCTGGACGAACTTGCCCTCGGCGGCAGCGGCGGCCGGATCGGCGGTGGCCTGCTGCGGGCCGACCGAAAGGCCGCGGGTCAGCGGCTTCTTTTCCGGCGCCAGCGCGCGAAGAATCTGATCCTCGGTGACGTTCTTGTCCTGCGCGCTCGCAGGCCCAGCGCCGAAGGCGCCAATCGCCGCGACGGTCAGGATCGCGGTCAGGGTTTTCGTTGCTGAGATTCTCGACATTGCCAGTCCCCTGGTTCCAACGTGATTCAAATAAGGCAGGCGATCATCCAATACGGCCTGCGTTTTGTTAGTATGAGCCACCTGCTCCGCGGTTCGATGGACGGGGGCTTCGCCTTAAATATTCGTCACTGTACCCCGTAATCGGCGAATTCCTTGGCAATATTCGGATCCATCGCCTTTGCGTTGTTGATATCCAGGTCGCCTTCGGCAATCGAACCGTTGCGCTTCTTGGCAAGCCCGCGTCCGTACAGCGACGAGGTCAATCGGGGGTTGATCTTGAGGGCGGCATCGAAATCGGCGATTGCATTCTTGGTCTGGCCGCTCTTCAGGTTGACGAGGCCGCGGCTGTCCAGCGCATCGACGAAATTCGGGCGCAGCCGCAGCGCTTCGTTGCAGTCCTTCAGCGCGGCCTGCAGGTCGCCGATAACGGTGCGGGTCCAGCAGCGGTTGTTGTAGGCCTCGACATCCTTTGGATTGAGCCGCAGCGAATTGTTGAAGTCCTTGATGGCGAGTTCGTAGGCGCCCTTGCTGGCATAGACCTGCCCGCGGCGGTACAGCGCGGCTGCATCGTCCGGATTGTCATTCAGCCTGGCCGTCAAGGTCTTGATGGTCGGATCATCGGCAAGCGCGGGCGCCACAGGAATGCTTGGGACGCTCTCGACCGGTTTGGCCGGCGGCGGAGGCGGAGGGATGGCGGCTTCAGCCGGCCTGGGTGGTGCCGGCGGCGGTGAGGGGGGAGGCGGAGGCGACGGCGGCGCCACGGCCACCTGGGGCGCAGGCGGTG
>DATCXE010000472.1:0-3912 GCA_036565985.1 Bradyrhizobium sp. | reverse complement strand
TGGCGCAGCCCCGGCCGCCGCTCCGGCGGCGCCCACGGTGATCGTGCTGCGGCCGATGCGGCCGCGCGAAGAATTGTTCGTGCTGCGCTCGGCCTGCGGCGCCGACGTCCGCTCGATCTGCGGCGGCGTGGCGCCCGGTGGCGGCCGCATCGTGCAGTGCCTCGCGACCAACGCCGCGCAGCTTTCGCCCGCATGCAAGGATGTGCTGGCGCAATTCGCCGCGCAGTAGGTCCGCGCGACCTGCAGGTGGCGCCGTGGATCGGCTGCTATTCCCCGCGAAAGGCAAGGATGAGCTGAATCAGCCTCACCGACAGGGCGACATAGAAAATCGTCATCACGATTTGGTACGCAATATGCCAATTGAGCTTTGCGAGCTTGTAGAGGCCGTCGAGGAAATTCAGCAACAAGAGAATGGCGCCGAACAGCATGACGCCGCGGCCGATCAGGCCATGGCGCAGATAGCCGAACAGAACGATCAACGGCTCCGTGCTCGAGACATGGGCGCCGGCCGATACGATCAGCGTCCCGATAATCATCTTTTCGACGTGAGAAAATATTTCCTTGGAAACCGGCTCGACATGTTCGGAATAGAACGTCAGCCATTTGGCTCTGACCTGCGCCATGGATTCTCCTTGCGGCGACAAATGGGGGCTTCAATACAACGGGTCCCCGATCAAGAAGCAAGAAGGCAGCCTGCCGGATTTGCGGACAGTCAACTCAACGATCGGCCGCCACGAAGAGAGGAAAACCGATGCTACGCGCCATCCTGACCGCCACCGCCCTGCTCTGCATTTCGCAAACCGGCTTCGCCCAGGAACTGACCGCCGAACAGCGCAGCGCCTGCATGGGTGACTACGAGAAATTCTGCAAAGGCGTGACGCCGGGCGGCGGACGGATCATCGCCTGCCTCGCCAAGGAGAGCGACAAGATCACGCCGGCCTGCAAGAAGGTGCTCACGGCGGCCGAGAAGAAGTAACGGGCAAGCTTTCGAAAATGAATTTTCAAAAAACCTCGATATCAGCCAATCACAATCCGGGAGTCCAGAATGCGTTCGTTTCTGATCATTGCATCCGCCCTGTTCGCCTTCAGCGCCGCCATGACTTTTGAATCAACCACCGCCAGCGCCGCGGTCTGCGCCGACGGAGTCGTCCGCGCCGGCTGCGCCGGGCCTCGCGGCGCGGTCGTCGTTCGCAAGCCGGTCAAGGTTTGCAAGACCGTCATCGTCAACGGCGTGGCAGTCCGCCGCTGCACCTGACCCGATCCCGGTCCGGATCCACGTGAGTTCCGATCGCTGCGGGCCGTTCTCTTGGCGCAGCGGTCGGTGCATGCAATGATCCGGGACGCATGAAGAATTTTCCTGCTCCGTTGCCGCTCTGGGCTCGCGCTGTCCTGCTGGCGGGCCTGGTCGGCGTTGCGCTTGGCGCGAGCCTCGTGGCGTACCGGTATTATTCGAAGCCTGTAACACTGAGCCTCGCGGTCGGGTCATTCGACGGCGAGGCAGCCAAGCTTGCCTCGCTTATCGCCGGCCGGCTCGATGCGGCGAAATCTGCCGTGCACGTCAAGGTCGTGGCTACGGACAGCGTTCTGGATTCCGCAAAGCTGTTTGCTGCCGGGAAGACCGACCTCGCCATCGTGCGTGCCGATGTCGGCGATCTATCCCTGGCGCGAAGCGTCGTGCTGGTCAACAAATCCGTCCTGATGATCCTGGCCCTTCAGGGGTCGGGGCTGACCAGCATCGAGAAACTGAAGGGGCATACGGTTGGCGTGGTCGGCGGCGAGATCAACCGCACGGTCGTCGATGCCCTGAAAAAGGAGTACGACCTCGCCGACAAGGTCACCTTCAAGGATATCGCGCCGGCGGATGTGCCGCGCGCGATCCAATCGAAGGAAGCCGGCGCGTTCCTGGTGGTCGTCCCTCTCAGCGAAAAATACCTGGCGCTGGTGCGGCGGTTCTTCCGTGACAGCCGCAATGCCTTTCCATCCCTCATTCCCGTGGAGTCCGCCGGCGCCATTGCGGATGTGGCAGGCGCCTATGAAAGCTTTGACATTCCGCTCGGGACGCTCAGGGGAAATCCGCCGGTGCCGGACGCCGACCTGACCACGCTTCGCGTCGGCTCCTACGTCGTCGCCAACAAGAATCTCGACCCCGACGTGGTTACAACCCTGACGCAGTCGCTGATCAACGCCCGCAACGACCTCGTTCGCGATCAGCCGCTGCTCGCAGGACTGACGGCCCCCGACACCGATCCCGACGCCTACATCGCCATCCATCCGGGCGCCGCCGCGTACTACAACGGCACGCAGCAAAGCTTCATGGATAAATACAGCAACTGGATCTACCTGACGCCGATGGTGCTCGGTGCGCTGGCGTCGATCTTTGCGGCCGCATGGCGGTTTCTCGGAATTGAGCAGTTGGAGCCCGGAGAAGCGACCATCAAGACCCTGTTCGCCCTGCCGCGGCGAATAAGGGAAGTGAACAGCGACGCCGAACTGACCGAAATCGAAAACCAGGTCGATGCGGCGCTGGAGGCCGAGATGGCCAACGCCATCCGGAGCGAGAACCCGCAGGACATGTCCACGCTGGTCTCGCTGGCGCATCGGCTGGAGGACGCGATCGATCGCCGCAGGCTCGCGATCGCGGCAAGGCCGCCGGCGGCCGAAGGCTAGATCACGGACTTGGACGTCGGATACGTCCTGTTCCCCGATTTTTCTGTGGCGCAAACCTCCCTCACCGACTAGTCTCGGCCAATTAGTAAGCATACTGTCGATTGGAGGAAGACGTGCGTATCGCCGTGATCGGCGGAGGCCCCGGCGGTCTCTACTTCGCCTATCTCTGGAAGCGGCGTCATCCCGACGCGCATATCGATCTGTTCGAGCAGAATCCCGAAGGCGCGACCTGGGGCTTCGGCGTGGTGTTCTCCGAGCAGGCGCTGGAATTTCTGCGCGCCGACGATCCCGACACCGTGGACGCGATCACGCCGCGGATGGAGAGCTGGAAGAACATCACGCTGAACCTGCGTGGGCAAAGCGTCGAAATTGACGGCGTCGGCTTCTCCTCGATCGGCCGGCTCGAATTGCTCACTATCCTGCAGCAGCGCGTGCGCGAGGCCGGCGTGGCGCCGCGATACGACACGACGATCCAGTCGGTGGACCAGTTCAGTGGATACGATCTGGTTGTCGCGGCCGACGGACTGAACTCGCTAGTCCGCCGCAGTTTTGAAGCCGCCTTCGGCGCCTCGGTTTCGCACTCGACCAACAAATTCGCCTGGTATGGCACCACCAAACGCTTTGCCACGCTGTCGCAGACTTTTGTGAAGACCGATCTCGGGTCTTTCAACGCGCACCATTACCGCTATTCGTCCACCATGAGCACCTTCCTGGTCGAATGCGACGCCGCGACATGGCAAGCCTACGGCTTCGAGGGCAAGACGATCGAACAGTCGCAGGCGATTTGCGAGCAGGTATTTGCCGCAACGCTGGACGGCCACAAGCTGATCTCGAACAAATCGGTGTGGCGCAATTTTCCCTGGATCTGGAACGAGAACTGGTCGCACCAGAACATGGTGCTGGTCGGCGACGCGCTGCACTCGGCGCATTTCTCCATCGGCTCGGGGACGCGGCTCGCGATCGAGGACGCGATTGCGCTGACCAGGGCGCTGGAAGCGGAGACGGCGATTCCCACAGCCCTCGCCCGCTACCAGGCCGAACGCAAGCCGATCGTGCAAAAACTCGTAACGGCGGCGCGCACCAGCGCCGACTGGTACGAACATTTCCCCGAACACATGAAGCTCGACCTGATGGATTTCGGCTACAGCTATATCACCCGTTCCGGGCGGATCGACGATGCGCGGCTGCGCGCGATGTCGCCGGCCTTCATGGCGCGCTACGAGGCTTCGAAGCAGACCGGGAGCC